>NZ_LKEK01000042.1:0-249401 GCF_001466905.1 Pseudomonas sp. ICMP 3272 | reverse complement strand
GATGAAAACGCCGAATAATTAGGCACGACAATGGGGCAAGCGATATCGATTGTTGTCGGCGCGTTGGCGGGAGGTCAGACGAACACTGCGAAAGCGGCGGCAGAGCTGTCGAGGATGGGTATCGACCTTTCGAGCAGTACCCTCAAGACTGCTGCGGCGAGCTACAAGGCGAGTTCGCTGGAGAAGAAGCTGGCTAAGCTCGAGAGTGTTGGGCGTGATCTGGATGTGCCGGATGCTCCTGAAATGCCTGGAGATAGTGTAAGCTCTAGCCTTGATACGGTACGAGATGGTGCAAAAGCAACTACTAACGCTCCAAATACACCCAGGTTCATTACGGACTCTGCCGGTAATACTATTGATTTAGATTATACCAAGGGACTCAGGGAAACGAATGTGACGGTCACGGGAACGCGTGGTGGTGTTCAGTATCCGTTGCAAGGGCAAACTCCCGATTCTTATGCAAATCTTGGAAATGGGCATGTTGTTGTCTACGGTCCTGAGGGGCGTGCACTGTATGATGTGTCTAGCTCTCGGATTAAGGTGGTCGAATGGAGCATATTTCCCCAAGAAGGGAAGTGATACAAAAGTTTTTGGGGGGAATGTTCCTCAGTCGGTTCTTGATAGCTTGGGGTTGAAATGATGAAAGTTTATCAGGGTAATATTTCTAAAGAGTCGTTGAGTCTGTTTGTTTCAGATATTGGCTCCGGGGAGTTTTTTTCATATGTAGGGAACTTGGTTTCATTAGAACAGGCAATTTCTGTTCTGGGTTTGCTCTCTCCTGATTTTATTGAGGTCAATGGTCACATTTTCTGGCTGCCTAACGCTCAGCAATACGATCCGCAAAAATTTCATTTGAACGGGCTGGTTGAGACCGAATCTAGTGTGTTGGAACAAAGTAAATCGCGTAGAGACGTTGAGCAATACAGAAATATTTTTTCAATAAATCAGTTCTTTTCAAAGTGGGAGGATGCACCGGGTCGACCCGTATTTAAAGTGGGCCTCTCGGAAGAAGATTATCGTCTTTGTCATTTATTTGCTGAACAGATTGCTAGATATTGGAGGCGCGCGTTATTCGATGCCTTTCCAGAGAAGGTATTTCAGTTTGAAATTGCTGACGATCTTCTCGATGAATATGGTGTCTGCCTGACATTCTGGCAGTCGTAGTTTAAAGAGCGCACAGGATGTGTCCGCGCCATTAAAACCGCTGCCAGAGGCTAAATAATAATTATGCGTTTAGAAATGGTTGAGGAAAGCCTTGTAGAAAAACTTAAGGTAGTCAGTGAGGAACAACGAAGACATGCTGTAAAAGTGGCTTGCGAACTTGCTTTACAGGCGTGCCCAGTAGAAGTGTCTATTGTTGCCGAGTCTCTTAGGTATCTACAATCTGGTAATAAACTCACGACTGATCAGGTTTCTGGGCTAGTATTCAGCTGAATGTTGACGGGATGGTTTATGATTTATCCTTATCGATCTCGGCCTCTGAAAAGGTAGGGACTGATGTGGTGAGTATCAGGTTCATTGATATTAGCCAATTTACGTCCCGTGATTTTGGCGGCGGATTAACTCAGTTGATGCACATGAACGTTAATAAGCTGGATTCTGGCTTCGATAGGATGCGTTATCAACTGAGTGATCTTGAGGATAAAAAGTTATCGTTTTACTTCTCATCATTCTCGCTTGATTAGCTGGTGCAAAAGCGACAGGAGAATTAGCTAGTTCTGGTGGGAAACCTCCAATAAAAAAGATCCTGAGTGGGTTGCATCATGGGACTGATTACAGTTGAAGTATCCGTTGAGGATTTACCTATTACACCTACATTGATGTGGAGCAGCATTCCTTTGTTTGATGTTGGCGATGGAATTAGGCTGGTCGACTACTGCAAAAGTAACAATATTGCAATTCTTGGTATCGAGGGTTTTAAAATCAAGGGAAATAAGAGAATTCCAGACATGGATTGTATTGTTGACTTTTCCTCTTCATTAAATAAAATGGATTTCGCTTTGAAGTCGATAGGCGCGAGTCGAGCAATTATTGAAAGCATGAGTGGTAGTGGTATTTTGATGGAGTTTGTACTAGTTAGAGTTTAGATGCTGGGGCAAGATGGTTTGCTGTATAGAAAGCCCTCCAACTCTACGCGTATACCGGTGGATCTCTAGACATGAAAAATTTTGCTTACTACGCTGCGTTGCCAGAGACTATGACTAATAGCGAGCTTGATTCTGAATTTAGAGAGTTGTTAGAAGGTCTTGAGTCTGGCGATGTAGATAGGTCTGATTTTGTAAGGTGTTTATTGGAGCTAAGTGATAGGCAATGGCATACTTATAGCGTTATAGAGGTTGGTATTAGGGGGCGAGTCGAACGATGCTTGATATCATTATGGGATGGCTATGATCTAGATATGGCTGAAAATGTGATTAATATTATGGTGAGATTAGGGCTTGAGGACGTAAGTCACTTCCTTGGCTCGCTTTCACCACAAGGGGTGTCGTTGGAAGTTTTCAATGAGGTTTCACTTGCTCTATCTGAGCTAGGGCCTTCGGTTTCAGATCCATACAATGGCATGCGTTAGAGATTTTCTAAGCGACGAAGAAAGCTGCTGCTAGTGTTCTTTTTTCGAAATAGCTTATTTTTCTTTCGCAGCTTTAAGCACCTCACACACACGTTGGATATTTTTCAAAATATCCTCTCCCTTTGCGTTCCAAGCGTACCGGGTCGGCTGAGTATTGCGTAACGCCACGAACGTTGGCGTTCTAACTTGCCCACGGAGGCAAAGCTGCCGTCGCGCATGTACACGGTGATGTTTCGAAAGAAGCACTCGACCATGTTCATTCAGGAGCTGGGGGTTAGTGTTAAATGAATATGAAAACGTGGATGATTCGCCGTCTAGGCTTTCACTGCGGCATGCTTGTGGGGGGCGTAGTTACCGATAATCAGATGAAGCTGGAGGTGCCGTTTCTAACGCCATCGTCAGCAAGGAGAAACTGAACCAGGCAGGTGTCAGCAAGCTGATGACTGCCTCGCAGTTGATCGGTGCTCTGACTGCTGCTGCAATGGGCGGGGATGCATCGGCAGCGGCGATGGTGACGGCTAACAGTACGCAGTACAACTACCTTGCCCATAACCAGTTGAAAGAGGCAGCCGAAAAGTTAAGGAAATGTGCCCCTGCCGAGTGCGATTCGATTGTGGCCGCTTACAAAAAAGTGAGCGAAGATCAAACGCTTGAAGCGATCATCAATTGCAGGTTCGACGTTTCTCTGTGTAAACCGTCCTCAAGGGATGTTGCTAACACGGTAGCCGACCTTTCAATTTGGGTGATGGTTCTAAGTATGCCAAGGACACGCTGCAGATCCTGATCAATGAGAACCTGGAGTTTCAGGAGACCTTGGCAGTTGCGACGACCGGTGCTAGCGCGCAAGCCATAGCTGAGAGACTCCAGGCGACGTTAAAGCTAACGCCCGAACAAACAGTTGATCTTGGTATGATAATTGCTAGTTTGGCGGCTTCTAATGGGGGGGGCTCATTCCGCAGGGTGCTTGCGAAAGCGTCAAACCGGCTTGAAAAAAGCGGTGAAGCACTGGTAGAAAATCATGTTGATTTGAGCAACCCGGTTATCGAATCCGGGGCGCAAAAAGCGAGAGCTCCTGCAAAAGTTGATTATTCAAGTATTGAGAATCCACCGAATGTTGGGCCCGGTAAAGATTTTACATTGCGACAAAAGCAAGAGGTGCTGGAGTTGAATAAGGCAGCGAACGATGGTGTGGTTAGATCAGATGCCAGTGGTGTAGAATTAGTTCGACCGCAAAAAAGCCAGTGTGGAGTAACTCCATATCCTAACGAGTGGCAGTTTTATCATGTAAAGCCGAAAAGTTGCGACGGGAGTAACTGCAGTTCAAATCTTCAAATCTTGTCTCGGCAAGAAAATAGAGCTAAATCTGATAATCAGAGGATAATAGATGAATAACTCCATACGGGATGTAAGCGATCTGCCATCTATTGATCGTGTTAAATGCGCAGCCCAAGGCTTGGCACTCCTGGATGCCATAATCATGCCTGAGTGGGAGTATAGGTATTTTTCATTCAACTCTAATTGGGATGGGAATGAGAGAGAAATGATGGCGTCGATGAGAGACGGCTCAGGTGGCGAGTTTTTTTTACACTTTACTAATGAAGGCGCTGCAGGAAAGGTTCTATTTTCTTCAGCGTTATCTAACGCATTTGAGCACTTGAGTTTAATTCCTAAGGCTTTTGAAAAATTCAAAGATGAGCCTGCTTTTTCTAATGATAATGCAAGTTTGTTTTTTTGACGAGGCGTCGAGCAGTCAGGCTGGAGCGCGTCTCCTAATAATCTTGAGGAATATCCGTTATTAGGTTTTTTAGTGGGTGGATGCAAGCCATATGAGTCTTTAGTTGAGAGGTACTATGAAAAGGAAATCGATTACAAAGTGATTGAGGAGGTGTTTTTATCGCTGACGGTCACTAGGGATCAGCTTTTCAGCCTTAATCCTGATATGGGAATTCGTGATTTAGCGAATGATTTTCAAGAAATTTTTGGCCGAAAGATTTGATTTTAAGGAATGATTGGCTTAAAGGCTTTGAAGTATAAAGCTTCTAAAGTTGGAAGCGATTTTGATGATTTTTTAGCGTGACAAAGCTCTGAAAAATCTACCGTTTTGGAAAAGTTTATCGAAAACAGCTGCTGAGTTTTCGATGAAATGTATGGCATTTTCTGACGCGGAGCACGTCGACAAACGAAAGCATACCTTTCCGGCTTGAAAAAAGCGGTGAAGCACTGGTAGATAGACAGATTGATGCAGGTTCAAAGGCTTTAGATGATAATGTCGTAGTGCGCAGCGATGATGATTTCTCTTCGCAGATCGGAAGTAACGGTAAACCGAAGGCGCACATAAATGAAGATGCGGAATTGGTGCCTCCAAATCAAGATGGTACCGGTAGTATTCAAACACCTGTTTGCTTGATACGAGAATTTTGACAAATCTTGAAGTCGTAGCTGAGCTGCAAGCGAGAGTAAATGCAGCACGTGAAAAATATATTATTAACCCTTCGCCAAAAAATAAAATTTCTTTAGCTAGGGGCAGAGTCTGATCTGGGTAATACTGTTCGCGATGGTGAGTGTCTGATCAAAGATTGCGTTCCAGTCACTTATATAAATTTATCGATAAGCAGGTGTTTATTGTGGACCATAAAATAAATTTTTTGCTTAGCAATATTCCAGAAGGCGCAGATTATGCTGCTGATGCGGGTGACTTGGATTTAGAAGATATTCCACAAGAAAGAATGGACGCAGTAATTCATCTGCTTCGTAACGCAGATGATGAAGTAGTAAAATTCTTGGCTGCGAGGTTGTTGGCCAGTTGGGGGGTTTTTGAGGGGTTTAGTGTATTGAAGGAGTTTGTCGAGAAAAAGTCTACTATTATAGCTAATGTCTATCCTCATAGGTTGCATGGGTACGATGATACTTTTCGCCAGGTTCTTATGGCCGTGGTTATGTTTTATGCCAATATGGCTGGCGCGGGGAAAAAAGACGTAGCAAGAGCGGAGGTTTATCCCCTGCTGTCCAAAATAATAGAGTTGGCAGCTAGCAATCCTTTCGAGATAATCGATGTGTTATCATTTATAAAGCGCGAGCATTATTTTGAATATCTCCCGCTCATTAAGAGTTATCTCATGTCGATAATTGATAACCCAGAAGTTCATCGATGGAAGATATATGACGCGATCGAATTTCTTGTGGAGTTTGATTCCCAGTTTGTTGTGTCTCTTCTGGAGGAGAAGAGAAAAAGTATTGAAGACTTTAAACCTTACATACCGGGTTGAGCGTCTTGAGAATTTGTAGTGGTCTAATGAATTCGGACACTCATTTAGGCGAGAATATTGCCAGACAGGGGGGCTGATGACCAAACAACGCTGTACCTCTCCGCTAATGCTACCCGGTACAACTGGCTATCACACGCTGAGATTCGGGATGCTGATAAGGCTCGGGCTGCCTATGCGACGGCTGGTGGTGACGTTGGTGCTTGCCAAGCGAATGTCACTCGTGAAACGGATGAACTGGACAAGGCACGAGACTACGAACTGAAAGAGCGTAAACGTGCAATTCAGCTCCAATCTTTTAAAGATGGCGGCTGGACTCTGGGCGAATACAATAAGGCTCTGTTCGACGATTATTTTGCCAGCAAAGGTGTAGATCAGAGTCAGGTCAAATTTGATGGGTACGCCCCTGCGAAAACTTTGGGTTATATGCTTTCCGAACGGGGCCTTGTCAGTGTCAATCAGGCCTTGGAATGGCCTACTAAGGCTGCTGCCAGCGCCGTAAATTTTGCTAGTCGCCCGTACTACACGGTGGTAGGGATTGGTCAAAATATTTAGTCCGCGGCAGGCTCTGGGGTAGATTGGGCGACCAGCCCTATACCGGCTCAAGGACTTGAGCGTGCAGGGGATAAATTACTGGCGCAATCCGACCAGCAGGCGGGTGGGTTGATATTTGACGTCGTCAGTGGTTTGATCACTGCAGAGATTGGTGGATTTGCGGTCAAGTGGGTTGGAGGGAAGTGGGTTCAGGCTAAAGGGAGCGTGAAAGGCAGTAGCAACCTTGGGCTAGCAGATAATCTTTTACCAGATGCAGATTTTGTTGGTCGTGGTGTTGTTCGAACTGACCTGAAAGATCATCTTGTAGATGCGACACGCTCAGGGAAATCGGGAAGACATAATATGGAAATTTTTATGAAGGAACTGACTGAGTCTTCAGGGGCTATTTCATCGAAAGTCGAAGTTGCACCTGGGATTTATAAAGTAGAATATCAGCTGCCAAAATCTACAAGGGACACAGTGAAGACGGTGTATGACCCGAAAGTATATCCTGATATGCCGAATATGGCTAATGAAGCCGCTTATAAAGCATTGCTCCAGTATCAGCTAACAGGCAATGCATTGCAGGAGGTTGTTGTGGGTGAAGTGAGATTTCAGGTTCCAGTAAATATTAGAGGTGAGCAAATGTATGTTCCGACGGCTTTTCCGATAGGTATCGTTAAGTGAAGTGGGGGAGGCTTCCGGGAGATGAAAGAGACTTGTTGTTTTGGGTGCTATTTTTTGTTGTTGAATATTATTCTGATGTTGACTTGAATAAGTTCTTAAAAGATTTTCTTACCTCGGGCAACGGACTTACAGGGGATCCAGGTTGGGAGTTTGAGTGCCTGAGAGATGCAGACGGTAATGATTGCTACTGCTTCTCGGCTGATTTCAATTTTAGTGGAATAGAGCCTGTGACTAGATGCTATGAAGCTAAAGTTGTTCGCGAAGCCCTAAAGGAGTCCTTGCTTGCCTTTGCTGATAAAGAGCCAGATAAAGCTGATGAGGTGGTTGGACTGATAATTAAATATAGGCTTTGAGTTGATGAGTAGTATCTATCATCTCGTATTTCAGGACTTTTTGTTCTTCGGTGTCGAGGCGTTAGGTGCTTAACCTTGGCTTGCTAGGAATGAGCGTTCTTTATAAAGTGGCTACCACATATGCACAGATCTCTAAGTCGTATAAGTGGGTGAGTATGCTTTGATAAGTTAATGTGATCAATTTCAGTGCCTGAAATGATTCTGCCTTACCTATGTTTAAGAGTGTTCACCTAGCAAAAGCCCATTCCGGACACCCCCGTCCCAAATCATCCGAACCCCTCTCCGTAATACCCACCCGCCAATAATCTAAACTACCCAGTGGCACCCGCTCGCTCTTCGGGCCTGAGGAAGTTATCAGCATTATCCTTATCGTTCTGCACGTCTGCCACTACTCATCGTCGATACGTAATGAAGACTTTTATTCGCGCGAACCGTATAAGGACATGACTTGAATGACAATGACTCCATTGGATGGATCAGTTTCCCTTGACGTTAATAACCTGTTCAGAAAACCGAAAGTCTGTTTTGACTGGGAGGACTTGCATTACTTCGTGATGTTTTCCGCCATTCGTTCCTTGAGCGGCGCTGCCAGGGTGCTGGGTGTGGAGCACGCTACTGTTTCGCGGCGTATCGCTTCGCTGGAAAAATCCCTGAATGTAAAGCTTGTCGACCGTCGCAAGCGGTTGTACGAGTTGACTGATGAAGGGCGGCGTCTGGCGGCTATCGGGCGGCAGATCGAGGCGCAGACCCAGGCCATTGGCCGTCTCGCTGTTGCCGCGCAGGTAGCGCAGGGTGTGGAAGTGACCATCAGCGCGCCGCCATCGGTGGCAGTTGAGAAGCTGGTGCCGCAACTGGGGGCGTTTCGTGCCATGCACCCCGGCATTGTGCTGCGCTTGTTGGGGGATCATCAGTATTCGTCGTTATCCAGTTGCCAGTCTGACTTGTGCATACGGTTTTCCAGACCGGTTGAAAGTGGCATCGTCGCACGACGTATCGGTACCGCCTCATTCTCATTTTATTGCGCACGTTTTTATCTGGAGGAGCGGCACCCGGAGCACTATGAGTTTATTGCCTACGACAATGAGCTGATGAGCGATAGTCAGAACGGTTGGCTCAGAAATATTGTCGGTGAACGCCCCTTCGTGCTGGAAGCCAAAACAGTAGAACTGCAAATTCGTGCCGCGGAAACCGGTGTGGGCATTGCCTTGCTTCCAAGTTTTGCGGTAGAGGCGAACTCTCGTCTGTGCCGGGTAGAGCTGTCGGCACCGCTGGAGGTTGATGTCTGGCTGGGCGTGCATGAAGACTTGCGCGCGGTGGCTTCCATTCAGGCCGCGATGAATTATGTAGAAAGCTGTTATCGCTAGTCGGGCCAGTGCCAGAAGTCGTTATTTCGGCAGACAAATAAGGTGACGGTGAAAAAATTCCCATCCCCTGATCAAATATCGACAATTTACAATGCGGTCGATTTTGACGAGGATCAATGTCGAGTTAAGAAGTTAATGATTCGAAACTCCGAGACGTTCAGGTGTCGGCTCGGCAATGTTTGCAGGTGCGGCGCTGTTGGATAACGACAAGAATAAAGGCAGTGGCAAGATCATCTCAAGCACCCTGTTTACACCCTAAGGACAGCCGGAGATTCTCATGGCCGACATAAAGATTCTCGACGTTACATTGCGTGACGGTGGTTATCGAAACAACTTCAACTTCACGGAAGACCAGGCTCGGGCTATTACTTCAGGCCTGGCGGATGCAGGCGTCGACCTCTGTGAAATTGGTTACTGCAAGGGATCATTTGCGCCTAAGGGCGAGCACGGGCTGACCAGTGATGTAGGCGCACGCTTTATTGAGAACATTGCGCAGGCCGCCGATGGACGCATTGAGCTGGCAGTGATGGTTCACCCGAAAAACATCACGGCAGATGACTTCGCCATGCTCAAGGAGCAGGGTGTTTCGATGATCCGCGTCTGTCTGCGCCGCGATCAACTGGATGAAGGGCTGGCGACCTTGTCACTGGCCCGGGATCACGGCTTCAGTGTCAGCGCCAATGTAACGCATGTGACATCGCAGACGCCGGGAGCCGTGCTCGATACGGCCGCTCGTGCGGAGGGTGCCGGTGCGGACATTATCTGTTGTGCGGATTCCAACGGTCATATGCTGCCAGCCGATGTGCACCGGCTGTTCAGTCGTCTCGCAAGCCGGTTGCTGGTGCCGCTGGGGTTTCACGCCCATAACAATCTGTCGCTGGCGCTGGCGAATGCATCGGCGGCTATCGAGGCCGGTGCTGAATACATCGACACGTCCATCTGCGGCATGGGTAAAGGCGCCGGGAATCTTCACTTGAGCATGCTGGTGGCTTATCTGGAGCGTATAGGCGTCAGCCACGGTTTTGACCTGGTCAAGGTGATCGAATTGTCCGCTGTCACAGCCAACTCGATACCGCATAACAATATGCCCAGCCCGCTGATGGATATCATTCTGGGCACTTACAACTTCCCCTACGATGTCAGTCAGCGGGTGGCAGACACCCTTGAACGGTTTCAATTGACCTCCGAGTACCGAGCGATCGAGGTCATGCATCAACAGGACAAAGTGGCGCGCCTTGCTCCGCGAGCGGCGTTGTCGAATATCTTCAGTGACCTGTCGCAAAGCGTAAAAGGAGTTGCGCTATGACCGCCCAAATATCCCGCAAGCGTATATGCATTCTGCCCGGCGACGGTATCGGCATTGAGGTCATGGAAGCGGCGCTTCCGGTGATTGCAGCGTTGCACCTGCCGTTTGATCTGATACCGGCGGATATCGGCTGGGAATGCTGGAAGCGCGAGGGTGAAACGGTTCCTGCCCAGACTTGGGAAGTCATGGCCAGCTGTGACGCAACGTTGCTGGGGGCAATAACCAGCAAGCCGCTGGCAGAGGCGGAAGCAGAGCTGCCCCTGGCACTTCAGGGCCAGAACCGCCGCTACGTCAGCCCGGTCATTCAGCTCAGGCAGAACCTGGACCTGTACGCCAATGTACGCCCGGTTACTGACATGACCGGTGAAGACAGATTTCGCTTTGTCGTGATCAGAGAAAACACCGAAGGTCTTTATGCGGGGCTGGACTTCGGGCATGTCCCGGATGCGCTGGTGCCCTTGCTTGAAGAGCGCGAAGCACTTGGCGCGCCGTGGCAGCGAGCAGGGCAGCAGGATGCGACCGTCACGTTGCGCCTGCAGACGCGAAGTGGTTTGACTCGTATTTTTGAATACGCATTCGATTACGCACGCAAGAACACCTTCACCCGGGTCACGTTTGTCGACAAGCCGATGGTGCTGCGATACAGCAGTGCGTTTGCACGGGGTATTTTTGAAGAAATTGCACAGCGTTATCCGGACATAACCGGTGTCATCGAAAATGTCGATGCGGTTGCCTTGTGGATGGTGCAACGGCCTGAACGCTTCGGGGTGATTGTTGCCGAGAACATGTTCGGCGACATCCTTTCCGATCTGGGCGCTGGCGTAATGGGTGGCCTGGGTTTTGCGCCCAGCGGCAACTTTGGTAATTCAGGTGCTTACTTCGAACCTGTACATGGCAGTGCGCCTGCTCATGCGGGGTTGAACAAGGCCAACCCCAGCGCGATGTTCATGGCCATTGCACTGATGCTGGAACATTTGGGATACCCGGCCCAGGCGGCATTTATTACCCGCGCCGTCAGCCTGGTTTCACAATCTGGCGTTCGCAGTTACGACCTTGGCGGTTCCCACACCACTGACCAGGTGGGCGAAGCGATTGTCCTGCAGTGCATCGAGTTGCAGGCCAGCTCTGTCGGCTACCGCGCCGAACAGGCCTCAGTTCAGGGAGAACGTTATGTCAGTGCACTTTGAAACGGTGGCAATTACGCAAACCGTGCTGGACGCATGTGAACATCTGGATACCGCTTCGCTGTCTGATGCACTGGACAGTCTCGGGATCAATGGAGGGCTGCCGGGTATTGTTTCGCAAGTGCCGGGCACTCGTTGTGTCGGTGTTGCGTTCACCGTGCAGTACGAAGCGGTCGATGCGCCAACAACCTTCAAGGGGGCGGCCAACTACATCGATCAGGTGCCTTGCGGCGCGGTGATTGTTTCCTCCAACGCCGGGCGTCATGACTGCACGGTATGGGGCGATATCATGACCCACTTCGCCTTGGCCAATGGCATCAAAGGCACTGTTATCGATGGCGTGGCACGTGATATCGATACCGTTATCAGGTGCAACTATCCGTTGTTCAGTCGTGGGCGTTTCATGCAGTCAGCCAAGAACCGCGCACAACTCAAAGCGGTACAAGTGCCTGTGGTCATTGATGGGGTTACTGTCCGGCCCGGTGATCTTCTGGTCTGTGATGGCAGTGGTTGCGTGGTTATTCCACAGCAACTGGCCGCCGAGGTTGTACGCCGTGCTCAGGCGGTCGAGCAGACTGAGCGCAGCATTATCGAGGCCATATCCACGGGCTCGACACTGGAGAATGCCCGCAGCACCTATCGTTACGACCAGCCCTGGCTGACGGACGCTGAAAAAGTCAGCATGGGAGAACGGTCATGAATCAGGCTTCCCGATTGGCAGCACGCGCAAATGTGCCTGAACCTCAAACTCGACTCAGCGCACCTGAGTCTCCCGACATGAATGTCGCTGCATTCAAGAAAGCCATGCGCCGCCTGACGTCGACCGTCACCCTTGTGGCGACCGAACATGAAGGCACGCCTTACGGTATGGCAGCCACTGCCGTCAGTTCGGTATGCAGTGACCCGCCGTCCATTCTGGTGTGCATCAATCACAGCGCCAGTGTTTACCTGCCTTTGCTTGAGCGGGGAAAGTTCTCGGTCAATCTGTTGCAAACCGGGCAGGCCGAACTGGTCAGCGTGTTTGGCGGAGCAGTCAACGGGCCTGCGCGGTTTGAAAGCGGAGACTGGCAGCAGGACCAGGGGGTGCCTTATCTGCGTACCGCCCAGGCGACGCTTTTCTGTTCGGTGACCCAACGAATGACCTGCGGCACTCACGAGATCATTATCGGTCTGGTCGAGAAAACGGCAGTGGCCGAGGTGATTTCACCGCTGCTCTGGCAAGACGGTAAACCGGCGGCTTCAACACCGCTTCTGGCTTGACTACGTGTTCTTATACTTCTTTTTATAAATGGAACTGATTATGAAAATGGAATTGTTCGACGCTCACTCCGTCACCGATGACAAGGCGGTGTATCTGATCAATGTTGTGCAGGTCAATGAAGGTGCTCAGGATCTGGCTATCGAGATTCTCGAAGAAACGGTCAGTTATGTCGCACGGACTTACAGTGCATTCAAATGGAGCCGGTTGATGAAGAGCACGGACGGCAAGACCGTCATCAATCAGGCGCAATGGAGTGATCGTAGTCAGTTTGAGTCGCTGTTTACCGACGAAGAGTTTCTATCGCGATACTCCCGGTTAAAGGAAACCGGTACCTGGGAATACCACCTCTATAACGTGGCCGAGTACATCACCCCTGAAATTGCATTACAAAAAGCGGGTTGATCCATTAGCTGCAGACGAAGGCTGCTTAGACGTCGCCTTCGTCTGACATTCACTCGGATTTTCACAGGTATCAGGCGATGGCCACGATCAATACAGCACTGACTTCTCTTCTTGGAATTGAACATCCTCTGATTCTGGCACCGATGGGTGGGGCGTCCGGAGGGCGTCTGGCGGCCGCAGTTTCCCGGGCCGGTGGTCTGGGTTTGGTGGGTGCCAGTTACGGCGATCCGCAATGGATGGCGCGTGAACTGGAGATGATGCAGGACGTGCAGCAACCATGGGGTGTGGGCCTGGTCATGTTTACCGTAGCGAAGCAGTTCGAATTGCTTCAGTTGGCTCTCGAGTACCGCCCGGCAGTGGTTGCGTTGTCGTTTGGTGATGTACGTCCTTTCGTCCGGCCCATTCAACAGGCCAATGCCAAAGTCATCGTTCAGGTGCATGACGTCGAACAGGCGCTTTATGCGCTGGACGCCGGTGCCGATGCGCTGATCGTGCAAGGGGCTGAAGCGGGTGGTCACAGTTTGCGGCGTTCGTCATTGCCGCTGTTTCCGGCAGTTCGCGACGCGGTGGGTGACGATGTTGTGCTTATCGGTGCTGGCGGGATTGCCGATGGGCGTGGCATGGCCGCTGCGCTTGCGCTCGGCATGGATGGCGTGATGATGGGGACGCGCTTTCTGGCTTCGCAGGAGGCACTGCCTTCCGAACGGGTAAAACAGCGCCTGGTGCAGGCTGTTGCGAGCGATACGGTGCGAACCCGGATCTTCGATGAGGTACGCGGCATCGACTGGCCGCAGGGCTACAGCGGACGAGTGATCGGCAATGACTTTTCCGATAGCTGGGTGGGTGAAGAGCAGGCTTTCGCTGCGTCGGCCGGTCAACTGCGCCTGGACTATGAAGCTGCACTGGCGGCCGATGATGTGAGTATCAGGGCCATCTGGGCGGGTGAAGTCGCGGACCTGATCAAGGAGGTGCTGCCCGCACAACTGATTATCGAATCAACCCTGCGCGGCTATGCCACCAGTGTTGAACGTCTGCGCACGACCCGCTGACCCGTCAGGATGGATCAACGACCGGACCCGCTCGAAACAGCGGGTCTTGTCATTTTTGCAGGAGCAAAAGCCATGAGTCATTGCATCACCTGCCAGACCTTCGGTGTCGGGCAATCAAGCGTATTCATTCTTTCACCGGTGATGCCGGTCTGGGACGCGGGTGGCTTCGCCAAACCGCTGATCGAGCATTTCACTGCGGCGGGTTATCAGGTTACGGTTTTTGATGCCCTGTCCCTGCCGGTCAAGGCGGGTGAAGACTTTGACGGGTTTACCGAGCGCTGGGGCAGCGCGCTAGAGCCTTGGGGTGTGCCGGATGTACTCGTCGGCGTGGCCTTGGGTGGTGCGTTGGTACAGGCATTGGCAGGCACTTCATTACTGCGTTCGACACCTGCGTTGTTGCTGCTTTCTTCTCCCGCCAAAGCCGATGCGCTGCTGGATTCCAGGCTGGGACGTATGGCGGATCTGGCAGAACAAGGGCATGTCGAGCAAGCCAAACGCCTGCTGGACGATCTGGTATTGCCTGAAGGCGAGAAACACGAGCACTGGCCCGGCAGCGAGAATGACGCAACGCTTTCAACCCAGGGGCAGCGTCTGACCCTGGGGTTCCGGCTACTGAGTGGTTTGGATATCAGTGAGTGCCTGCTCGATTACAAAGGGCGTGTGCTGAGCGTGTTTGGCGGGAAGTCGCAACTGGTGGGGGCGGGTCATGTGCTGCGTACCAACGGCTACAAACAACGCTCACTGTGTGTGCCGGATGGCGGGATGCGTCCGCTGGCGGATGATCTGGACCGGGTGCTGGAGAGCATCGACACATTTCTGATCGCCAGTGCGGAGTGTGTGCAATGAGTCAGATCGAGGAGCCACGCTTCATTGATGTGCATTACCACGCCAATCCTGATGCGTTCATTCGCCGTCATGGCGCGATAGAGGCGGGCAGGCGCTACGCGGCGGTGCAGGGCCGGGTCGTATTGAAAAATCACCTGGGGTGCACGGCGGCCCAGGCATGGGAAGCACGCAATCAGGGTTTTCCGGTCAGCGGTTCAGTGGTTCTGAACGAGATCGCTGGCGGCATCGACTACCGCGTGGTCGAGCGCAGTCTGTGTTTGCGCGGCGATGAACCTGGACGTTTCATTGTGCACTTGCCAACCGTCACGGGCAGAACGCATACCAGCACGCTGGCCCGCAACCTGAGCCATCCGCTGTTGTGCGAAAAGCCCATCAAGCCTGCCAGAGTGACAGCGCAGAACGGACGTCTTACACCGCAGAC
Organism: Pseudomonas sp. ICMP 3272; assembly: GCF_001466905.1. Taxonomy (NCBI): domain Bacteria; kingdom Pseudomonadati; phylum Pseudomonadota; class Gammaproteobacteria; order Pseudomonadales; family Pseudomonadaceae; genus Pseudomonas; species Pseudomonas sp. ICMP 3272. The sequence goes on along the minus strand of NZ_LKEK01000042.1, from coordinate 234,162 downwards.
GCTGGATATTCTCAAAATGGCCCGTGACTATCCGCTGGTCGTCTCGACAGGGCATGCCGACGCCGATGAAGTCAGGATGCTGATCGAGGAGTCACTGCGCATCGGTGTGCCAAGGCTGATGCTCAATCAGCCTGCCAACCCGTTGACCGGTCTGAAAGCAGCCGAGCTTGCGGTGATTGGCAGTGAACCCTCGGTCTACATCGAACAGACGGCGCTGACCTACTTGTTGGGCTATCAGGACCGGCAGGATTTCACCAAGGTGTTGAGTCATGTTCCCAATGTGGTCTACAGCTCGGACCTTGGGCAGACCAGTCAGATCGACGTGCACGAGTGGCTGTCGATGAGCGGGCAGTGGTTCGACGCGTTCGGTTTGAGTTGCGAGCGCCGTGCCGAGATGACGCTTTTGAATCCACAACGCATGTTGGCCATTTAAACCGTTCGGGTAGGACGCCCTGGCTAACTACGCCAGGGCGTCCTCATCATCAGGCTACCTCGGCGGCTACTCTCGGAGTGATTGTCTCGACAGTGATTGCTTCGCGCAGGCCCGCCTGTTCCATCAATGGCAGTGTTTCTCTGACGAAATCCTTTATGCCTTCGTGGTAATCCAGCCATGTCAGTGCGATGCCATCGATCCCCCAGTCAGAGTATTTCTTGAACAGTTCCACGATCTGCTCCGGAGTACCTACCAGCGGCACGCCTGCAAACCCTGCCTTGAAATGAAAGCGAAAACGAACCGCGTCTTCCGGAGTGAAAATACCGGTCTGAATGCCCAGCTCGCGGGTGATGATATCGCAGCCCTCATCGTCACCCAGCTGGTTGGCGTAATGGTCCAGGTATTCGTCCGCTTGTTCTTGCGTGTCCTTCTGCACCACATAGCCGTAACACCATATCTTTATATCGCGGTCGAACTCCTGCTTCGCCAGGTCCTTGTAGGATGCAATCTGCTGACGCACGGCGTCTTCACCGTCCAGGTGTTTGACGATCAGGAAGGCCGCATCACAGTGTTTGGCGCAAAACAGTTTGCCGCGCGGCGACCCGCCGGCATTGATCAGATAGGGGGTGTTGAGGGGTTGGGGCTGCGAGATAGCAGCGCAGATGTTGAAATACTCACCTTTGAAGTCGAACGGTTTTTTCTGCTCCCAGGCATTTTTTGCAATGTGCAGCCACTCTTCTGCGTAGTCGTAGCGTTTGTCGTGTTCCATCATCTCGCCGTTGAACATGCGCATTTCCGCGCCGTACCAGCCGCACAGAATATTCAGCCCGAAGCGCCCGCTGCTGATGTGATCGATGGTCACCGCCTGCTTGGCTGCAAACAGCGGATGAACCGTGGGCAGGTGCGATGTGGTGAACACGGCAATCTGGTTGGTCAGGGCGGCAATACCGGCAGCCCAGGTGTAGGTTTCGAAACAGACACCGCCGGTGTTATTGGTGCCGCCAAAACCTTTCCAGCGGCCTACCGGTATGAAGGCTTCAAACCCCGCATCGTCGGCCACCCGGGCGATTTCCAGATTACCTGCCCAATCGTCTCCGCGAAGGCGTTCCGGCGCATTGGTGACGGTGCAGCCGCCCTCGGTGTTAGTGGAGAAAACACCCAGCTGCATCTTGTTGCGGCTGCTGCGCATCGGGTTAGGTTTTATCGGATAAGCTTTTTCAGTGCGCATGATGACCTCCCAGGTCGGTTTTATGTCGTTCTTCCCTGCTAGATCCTTTGCCGACAGTGGCCGTGCAGGTGAAATACTCGCTCAGGCATGCTCACTGCGTCGGGTCGGGAAATACGGCAGCACATACTCTTCCAGCTCCTGTAACACTTCCGTGGCCGGACGTCTCAGTGGTTTCAGGTTCAGCGCAACATGCGAAACCCCCTGTTCCCGTTGACGCTGCCACAGCTCGATGAGGGCGTTGCGCCCGGTACTGATGCCACGGCCGACTTTCATGGGTGCGTCCTTGTTGTCCTCCAGATCAAAGAACGTCGCATAACCGTAGGGCTTGAACCGTTTCTGCTCATTGGCATCGCGCCAATGATTGATCACGTCGGGCAAGGTATTGAAGCCACTCTGATGCCATATCCAGCCGTCCATATGGTTGGCCAGCCATTTGATGTCCTGCTGACAGCGGCCGATGGCGATCATAGGCAGTCGCCCGAAAAAAGGTTTTGGCAGTAGGTCCAGCGTGCCATTGAGTTTCCCGTAGTGGCGCGATGTGAAGGCCGGAAAAGAGTGCTCGGTCACCGCGTGCAGCATCTCGACACCCTCTCTGAAACGCTCTGCGCGTGTGTCGAAATTCTCGCCGAATGCAGGGTATTCGCTGGGCCGGTCACCCGTCGACACCCCCAGCAGGAAGCGTCCCTCCAGCAACACATCAACGCTGCAGGCCTGTTTGGCGACCATCAGCGGATTGCGCAGCGTCAGTACGATGCCGGCTGTACCGATGCAGATTTGTGTGGTCACCGCAGCAAGCAGTGCTGCATACACGAAAGGGTCGAATATCTGGCCTGCGTCGCCAAAACCCGGGTCGAGAAGCGGTACGTCCCTCAGCCAGAGTGCTGCAAAACCGGCTTTGTCGGCCTGTTTTGCGAGGGCAATGTGATTTTTCATGGTCGGCGCTGCTGCGTCGGGATAGCCCTCCAGCGGCGCAATCAGACCGAAGGTGAGATGGCCCGGTGCGAACACCTTTGCAAAGGCAGGATGCCGCTGTGTGCTGGTCATTTCATGTGGACTCACTTGGCCTCTCCCGCCAGATCAAGCGTGTCGGATGGCTCAAGTGGCGGCTCGTCATGAGCGCGCACGCGACCGAGCAGGACAAAGACTGCCACTGCCGTCAGCACGGTGGCGGCGCTGAGAATGAACAGCAGATTGCGGAACGCGGTGGCGTACTGTTGGTGCAGCAGTTCTGCCTGACCGGGCAGTAGGCTGATCGCATTCTGCAGATCGCCCAATGCGGCGCGGTTGGCAGCGTTTGTCACCACATCAGGCGCGACACCCGTCAGGGCATCGAACAGGCCCCACTGAATGAACGTGGCCAGCAGTGCGCCTGCGATCGCAATGGCTATGCCGTCGGCAGAAACGCGCACGGCATTGAAGATGCCGGTAGCCATACCGGCGCGTTCCTTTTCAACCACACTGATCGCCATGCCATCCATCAGCCCCCAGGGCAGACCGATGCCGATGCCGATCAAGGCCATCGGCAGCAAGGCGGTTTTGATTGCTCCGCTGTCCAGCGCCAGCGCGAGCCACAGCAGGCCGACAGCCACCAGCAGCAGACCGATACCGGACAGCAGCCCGGAGGTAAAGCGACGTGCCAGTTGTGCGGCAAGCATCGGTACGATCAGCAGGGGCGCGGCCAGTGCGGTCATCATCTGTCCGGTTTCCAGCGCGCTGAGTCCGTCGATACCAATGAAGCGTGCTGGCAACATGATGATCAGCACGACAAAGAAAAATGCCGGACTGGCCGCAAGAATCTGCACGCCGACAAAGCGCGCGCTCTTGAATAACGACAGATCGAGCATGGGTCTGGCCACGCGCCGTTCCACTGCAATGAAGATCCAGAACAGCAACAGTGAGCCGACGATGCCGCCTATGACCAGTGGATGGGTCCAGCCGTCTTCAGGGGCGAGCAGGATTGCGTAAGTGAACAGCGTCAGTGCCGCGGTAAAGCTGATAGCGCCCGGCCAGTCCATGCCGGTGGCATTGGGATCTCTGGATTCTGTAGCGCTGAAAAGCACCAGAAAAAATCCCGCAACCCCAATAAGAGCCGTTGCGTGGAATGACCATTTCCAGCCAGCCGAGTCGACCAGCGAGCCTGCCGCAAGAGGGCCGAAAGCCAGGCCTATCCCGAACGTGGTACCGAGCAGGCTGAACACTCGGGTGCGGTCAGCCCCATGGAAGGTCTGGGCAAGCGATGACATTGCGCCAGCGAACGCTGCTGCACCGCCCAGCCCCTGAATCAGGCGAAGTACATCAATCTGCACGACGGATGAGGCCATCGGAATGGCGAAGGTGGACAGCACGAATATCGCCAGTCCGATCAGCCATACGCGTTTCCTGCCGTAGATATCCGTCAGGCTTCCAGCGGCCATCATGGCGCTGCCGTAAGTCAGGATGTAAGCGTTGATGACCCACGTGAGCTCGACGGCTGATCCGCCCAGCGCCTTGTTTATCGAGGGCAGAACCACGGCAGGGCCAGTGAAGCACAACGGAATCAGGATGCCTGTCAGGCAGGCGGCAAACAATTGTCCCCAGCGTCTGGTAGCAGACGATGCTTGAACCTGGCTTGCTGAAGTCATGTGCAATTTCCCTGTGAAGCGTGCGCAGTTTTCGGTGCATTGCACGCATTTATCCAAGGGCAGTTGCCCTGTCGGGAGATTAGGGGTTGCGTCTGCAAACAAAAACAGGCTTATGTTCCGAAGGTATAGGACAGGGCTGTCCTTAATAGGAGTGGGTATTGGAATCGCTCGGTAGCATTGCGGTGTTTGTTCTGGTCGCTGAAACACGGAGTTTTACCCAGGCTGGAAAGCGGCTGGGCATTTCATCGTCGGGGGTAGGCAAGAGTATCGGCCGTCTGGAAGAGGGCCTGGGTGTCAGGCTTTTTCATCGCAGTACGCGCAGTATTGCCATGACCCTGGAGGGCTCGATATTTCTGGAGCGCTGTCGCCGTATTCTGTCGGAGCTTGAAACGGCAGAAATGGAGTTGAGCAATGCCAGAGACCTGCCCAGAGGCCGGTTGCGCATCAGCCTGCCCTTGGTCAGCGGCCTGGTCATGCCGGTCATCATCGAGTTCATGCGCACCTATCCGGATATCGAACTGGACATCGATTTTTCCGACCGCATGGTCGATATCATCGAGGAAGGCTTTGATATCGTCCTGCGCACGGGAGACCCTGGCGACTCGGGCCTTATGTCGAGGCGGATGGGGGGCTTTCAATTGAAAATCGTCGGCGCTCCGGACTATTTTGCCAGGCGCGGGACACCTCAACATCCAGCAGACTTGAGTCGGCACGCCTGTCTGTTGCACAAGTTTCCCTCTTCGGGCAAATTTGAACACTGGCCGCTACGTCGCGAGGCCGGTGCCGATGATCTCGATTTGCCCCAGGTGATGGTGTGCAACACGACGGAAGTTCTTGTTGATGTTGCGCGGGCGGGGTTGGGAATTGCCTGCCTGCCGGACTTCATGATTTCATCGGCCATTCGCAATGGCGAGTTGGTGCCAATACTGACCGACTACACGGTGCACACCGGAAGTTTCAGGTTGCTCTGGCCATCGAGCAAGCACCTTTCCCTGCGCCTGCGGGTATTCATTGATTTTATGCACGCCCATTTGTTTGCTCCTGCGTCTGTGTGACTGCGCGGACCGAGCATGTAGCACCTGACAAGGAGCATTGGCATGTACACGCTTTTTGGCACAGAGGGTTCGGGGTCCGCAGCCATCGAGATAGCGCTTTGGCGCTGCTCGGTTCCTTTTACCTTGTTCAGGGCCTGCGCGTGGGAGGAGGGGCCAGGCAAGGAAGCATTGCGGCGGGTCAACCCATTGCTGCAGGTGCCCACGCTGGTCCTGGCCGATGGCACGGTGCTCACCGAAAGCGCTGCAATTCTGATTCATTTGGGACTGGAGCATCCCGAATCCGGGCTGCTGCCCAGCAAGCCTGCCCTGCGCGCTCAAGCCCTTCGCGCGCTGGTCTACATCGCCGCCAACTGCTACGCCCCGATCGGGATTATCGATTACCCGCAGCGCTGGCTGTCGGGCTCCGACGAAACGCAGGCTACGCTACTCGAAACCGGCACCCGTGCGCGGTTGCATGAAAACTGGGAGACATTTGCGGATCTGTTCGCTAATGCAGGCTTCTGGCGTTGTGATGATCCCGGTGCAGTTGAGATTCTGGCTTGCATCGTGACCAGATGGGGCGGTGCGCGCGAGCATCTGCATACCACCCGGCCTGATTTTCATGAGCTGCTGTTACAGGTCGACGCCCAGCCGGTGGTCAGCGCAGTGATAAGGCGTCATTGGGGCTTGAGACGTCTTGAGGCGTAGAAGCAGGCCTTTTTGAAGACGTGACGCCAGAATGGATTCAACCCATCGTCCCTCAGTCGCCTGTAATCAATGCTCGCTAATCCAGCGGCCCCAGCACCTTTCGATAGCGCTCGTCGCCATTACGGGTATGTAGCGTGAGCACAATTTCCAGCCCGTCGGGATTGTCTTCCCTGTGGCTGTCGAGCGGTTGCCAGCCTCCGACAGTTCTCCAGACCCTTATTTTTGCCTCGACGACCTGATCGAGCACCGAGATTCCTTCGTCGGGAGCGGGTAGGGGGTAGCGGTTGCTGCTGTCTGCGGCCGCGCGATACAACCTGTTGTCCTTTAGCCACCAGCGGATTCGCTGCAGTCCTTCCCCGGCCGTGGCCGCACTGCGAATGACGTCAAGGCGCATACCGTTCCTTTCAGCAATGCGAATACTGATGGGCATCAACGTTTTTGCCTGCGGATCGGTTTCTTCGCCAGGCAGCGGTTTTTGCAGCTCGACGCCTGCACGCATGGCCACGTCGCGCTCCAGCTGGTTCAGCGCTCGCAGTACGGACTCGGTGTGCTCGGTGCTTTCGCGTAACTGGATATCGGTGCGAGTGATGCTCTCCAACCCACGCCAGGCAATCAGGCTGACGATGATCATCAGCAGGATAGCCACCATCACTTCCAGTAATGTGAAGCCGTTTTGCCTTGCATTCATGGAGGGCTGACCACCTGCAGTTGACCCAGCGCGCTACGCTGCAGGCTCAAGGATCGTTCACCGTCAGAGAGCTGGATGCGCAGCGGTGCGACGATCCATTCGGGACCTGACACCACTCGCTGCGCCGGGTCTACGCTGATGCGTATGGAGGGTGTTTCCCAGGCTCTGAAACGCAGCTGCGGGTCGTTCATGAAGCGGTCGTAGCCCACGCCGTGCTCGGCACGTCGTGCGAAACCAAAGCCTTTGCCATCGACCAGCAAGGTGATTGGCCGACCGTCGACCCTGGCCTCGACCTGTGCGATGTGCAGCATATGTGCAAGGCGTTCAGCGTCCTTGCGCAGCAAAGCGGCAGGATCGGGTTTGATGCTCATGCTCACCGTTGCGCTGACGATGCCGATGATGACCAGAACCACCATCAACTCGATCAGGGTAAAACCCCGTTGTGTGTCCATACTCATGATCGGTGGCTCCCTGATGAGGTTTGCATACGGATCAAAGCGGGGGCCAGGCATTCTGATGCAGTGATGTAGACTGCCCCGGCAGACGAACAGGAGGTTCAGTCATGGCATTTTCGTTTCATCCATTATCAGCACCGCGCCTGGTGCAATCGGCGGCCTTGATTGCAGTGCTGGCGGGTATCGCGCTCTGGTCGTCGTTGCTGCTTGCGCCCGAGCCTGTGCGCGCACCGTTGCCGGAAAGCGCCGTTCCCGCTGCCAATGTCGGCAGTCCTGCCCGACAGTGGTTCGCCAACCAGCCACTTCAGGTCCGGATCAAGGTCACCGGTGTCATGACCGGGAGCAAAGGCGCGGTGGCGATTCTCACTGTCAACGATAGACCGGCGCGCAGCTATCTGGCGGGGGAGTTGCTTGCCAAGGATGTACGTCTGGTGGCTATCGAGAGTAACGCAGTAGTGATCGAGCAGGGTGCCGAGCGCACACGATTCAAGGTCGCCAGCCTGGCAGGCCTGCCGGAGTTGCCCAGCCTGCTGCGTCGTTGAAACGCTCATGGAGACTCTTTCGGCTGGCGTCGGATGGCGATAATGGCATCGAGGCGGGCCAGTGGCGGCGCTTTATTGTCCCGCTGTAATACTCGCAGACTGACCCGCATCAACATTCCGTCTGCACTGGCTTTGAGCGTCTGTTCACAGGTCAGCGAGAGCCTGCCCTGATCGCACTTGCGGGTTGTGAAACCAGGCCTGAGCCTTGTCATCATGCGTAATTCGGCCAGTTGGTTCTGCGCCTCCAGCAGCGCAATGGCGCGGTCGCGCAACACACCGTTGTTAAAGGTCATTACCCCGCTCAGGCGCGCGGCAGCCGCCATTGCCACGGCGATGATCAACAGCGCCACCAACACTTCGATCAGCGTGAAGCCTTTCTCCTTGTGCGGTTGCAGCATGGGCGCCTCCTGGCAAATCCTCCTGCTCGATACAGGCAACAACGATAGCACCGGACCAGCATCTGATTATTCATGAATGGCTCACCATAAGGGTTGAGCAGATTTATCGTGCCCCGTCGCGGCGGCGTCTACACTGCGGGACAGATGAGGATCATCAAGGATATGGATATGGATGTCGCACGCGTCAAGCCTCGGTCTGGAGGCCGTCGCGGCCAGGACGGCTTTACCCTGATCGAAATCATGGTGGTGGTGGTTATTCTCGGCATTCTGGCCGCTGTTGTGGTGCCCAGGGTTCTTGATCGTCCGGACCAGGCGCGGGCTGCTGCTGCGCGACAGGATATCGCAGGGCTGATGCAGGCGCTCAAGCTCTATCGCCTCGACCACGGCACTTACCCCAATCAGGCTCAGAGCCTCAAAGCTCTGGTCGAGCGGCCGGTCAACGTCAACAAAAACAACTGGCGCGCCTATATCGAGCGGCTACCCGACGATCCGTGGGGGCGCCCCTATCATTATCTGAACCCCGGCGTTAATGGCGAGGTGGATCTTTTTTCTCTGGGTGCCGACGGTCAGCCCGATGGCGAGGGTGTCAATGCCGATATCGGCTCATGGCAGCTCTGAATATGGCGCTGAGCACTTACCCGTCAAGCGCAATCAGGCAAGGCGGCTCGGCAATTATCGGTGCCCTGCTGACCGTCGCGATTGTCGCGGTCATCGCTGCCGGTATGTTGACCCGTCAGAGCGTCATGATTCGCACGGTAGAAGCCGAGCAGTCGCGTATCCAGAACAGCGCAGCGCTGATGGCAGGTCTGGACGTAAGCCGCATGCTGTTGTGGGATTCACGTCGCAAGAGCCGGGCGATTCACCCTGGTCAGGCGTGGGCGCAGCCCCTAGGCCAGAGTCCATCCGATCGACCTGAAGAAGGTTTTCACGGACGACTGGAAGACCAGCAGGGCAAATTCAACCTGCGCAACCTGCTGCGCAATGGTCAGCTGGAAATCGGTCAACTGCGCAGTTTCGAACGCTTGTGTCAGATGATTTCCATCAGTGATGTTCTCTGCCAGAGCATCAGCCAGCGGGTGCTTGGCTCATACACACGTTTTTCGACTCCGGTAACAGGCACGGTCAGCGGAACATTCGCGAGCGGGCGGGAGACTTCTTCGGCGATGCGCAAGCCCATCCCGGCATCATCGGTGACACTGCGCAGCCTGGATGATCTGCAAGGGATGCAGGGTTTGAGCGATCAGGTACTGGAGCGGCTGAAACGCTACGTGTGCATTCTGCCCGCCAATACCTGGGTCAACAGCAATACAGCGAGTGCGGAGGTACTGGCAGCGGTGGTGCCCGGTTTGTCATTGCCCAGTGCGCAAACGGTGGTGGCCGAGCGCGACAAGGGACAGTGGTTTGCCTACCGTCTGGAAATCATCGCTCGCATGCAGGTGCCTACCCAGGCGGCTGACGGGCTTGAAATCGGTGTGGCAAGCGAGTGGTTTGTGTTCCGTGGCGAGGCGCGCAGAGATGGACGCCAGGCCCGCATGGAGGCCTTGCTGTATATGCGCGATGACAGCGTGCCTCGTGTTATCTGGTCACGGATCGGCACATGAGCCGGTTGCGGATTGCCCTGCCTGCTCTGGAACAACTGAACCCGGAGACGCCATTGCTATTCGTCCGGCTGGACAGCCAGGGCAAGGTTGTTGAAAGCGGCCTGAGCAGTTTGCTGGACTTGAAGCAGGGCGGCGCACTGCAGTCGGTGGAAGCGTTTCTGCATCCGCTGGACAGTCTGCTGGCCCGGATCGAAACGCCGCCGCTGCCTGCGTCGCGGGTTAGAAGCGCTGCACTGTTAGCCGCCCAGGGACTGATATTGGGCGGCAGTGAGCTGATGCACATCGCCAGCAGCCCGCGCTATGCCGACGGGGCCGTTTATCTGGGCTGGTTACCGTCAACTGCGCTGGAACGTCTGAGCCGATTGCTGAGTCAGTCGCGTCTGTCATTGCGCGGCCTTTACCCTGCGCCCTATGGCCTGCCTGTGCCTGCACCGGGTCAAGTCAGTGTCGTGCTGCGGGATGAGCACTGGCTGCTACGTCACAGTGCTGGTCAAGGCAGCGTGCATCCGCGTCTGACCGAGACCCCTGATGTGCACCTGGCCAACGGCAGCGAGTTGCACCGGCTGGACGGCGAGGGCACGGCAGGCCCGGAAATATCGGCTGGCCTGCTCCTGGGCGGGCCGTCACCCGGCTGGAGCCTGCATGCAGGAACGGGAGCGGCGAAAGTCAAAACATCGGGCTGGACCGCAGCATGGGTCTGCTGCGGTTTGGCTGTCGGGGTATGGGCGCTGGGCTTGAATCTGTACGCCGCTCGCGAGGCTGCCCGAGGACAGCAACTCAAGACCGGTATGGTGCAGCGGGTCAGCCAGGCCTTTCCTCACTTGCCGGTCATTCTCAATCCTCTGCAACAGGCCCGGCAGCAGGTGGCGGCACTCGAAAGCGGTTCAGCCGCCGGCACCGACAGCGGATTCGAACAACTGGTAAAAAGCGCCGCTGAAGCTTTGCCGTTCCTGGCGGGTAGCGTGCAGCGCCTGACGTACTCGGATGGCCGCCTGCAACTGCAACTGTTGTCCGATAACGCCCAGCCTGCTGTTGACGATACGTTGCAGCGTTCGCTGGCGCAGGTGGGTCTGGCAGCCAGTCGCGATCATCTCACCTGGACCCTTAGCCAGATGCCTGATCAAGCGGCCGATGCGCCCGGCGCTACGCTGGAGAGCGACGTTGAATAGCCGAGTGTGGCAGCCATACGCCGACCGCTGGCGGCGACTGAGTGGGCGTGTGCGTGTTGTCAGGGCCGGTCTGTCGATCAGGGAGACGCGTCTCCTGTCGATAGGCGCGCTGGTGTTGTGCTGCCTGGTGACGTGGCTACTGATGGTTCAGCCTGCGCTGAAGAAAATCACGTATTGGCAGGCGCAAACCCCTGTGTTGAGCGCCCAGGCCGAGACGCTCGAAACGCTGCTCAAGCAGGTGAGCGTGCCGCAGCGCCGAACAGGCCCGCAGGATCTGCAGCCAGCCTTGCAGCGCAGCCTTGAAGCCTTCGGGTTGTGGTCGTATTGCCAGCTTGAGCATGACGGTGAAGGGGCTGAGCGCAGTTGGCAACTGGCTTTCGATCACGCGCCAGCCGACGCAGTGATCGGTTGGCTGCTGGAGCAGCCGCAATTGTTTTCGTTACACATCAAGGACGCCAGCCTGCAACGTGCAGGCGAAGACGCTCAGGACCTGACAGGTCATCTGTCCGGGGTTGTTCGCATGGATCAGGCGCCGAGCGCAAAGGAAGCTTAATGAAGTGGAATGCCTTTACCTACACGTTGCCCTGTCGCAGGGTCGCACCGTTTTTCCTGCTGGCGCTGAGCGCGTGCAGCACCACATCGCCTGCGCCGCCTGAGCTGTTAGAGAGCGAGCTGGGTCAACCGTTGGCCAGAACCTTGCCCGCCAGCGACACACATGATCGCCAGCGCGCGCAACCGGGCGTCGCGCCGGGACAGAAACACACGTTGTCGAACACCGCACGCGGCCATACGCCAACCCGCAAGACAGTGGCTACGCACAGCGCGCTGGGTGACCAGCCCATACAATTGAATTTTGTCGAAGCCGATATTCAATCGGTCGTGCGGGCGTTGTCACGCTCCACAGGTCAGCAGTTTTTGCTGGACCCAAAAGTCACGGGCACGCTGACGCTGGTCAGCGAAGGGCCGGTGCCGGCCTCTCAGGCTTATGAAATGCTGATGGCAGCGTTGCGCATGCAGGGTTTCAGTGTGGTGGATGTCGGCGGTGTGGCTCACGTCGTGCCTGAAGCCGATGCCAGACTGCTTGGCGGTCCTGTCTACAGTGCCGACAAACCTTCCGGGAACGGCATGCTGACCCGTACGTTTCGTTTGCAGTACGAAAATGCGGTCAATCTGATTCCGGTGCTGCGGCCTATCGTTTCGCCGAACAACCCGATCAACGCCTACCCCGGCAATAACACCATCGTCGTCACCGACTATGCCGATAACCTGACGCGAGTGGCGCAGATCATCGACGGTATCGACACGCCCAGTGCCATCGATACCGACGTGGTGACCGTGCACAACGGTATCGCGGTAGATATCGCCAGCATGGTCAGCGAATTGCTGGATACTCAGGGCGGCGACGCGACCCAGAAGATCAGCGTGATTGGCGACCCCCGCTCCAACGCCATCATTATCCGCGCCGGCAGCCCGGAGCGTACCGAGCTGGCGCGCAATCTGATCTACAAGCTGGACAACGCCCAGAGCAACCCGAGCAATCTGCATGTTGTGTACCTGCGCAATGCCCAGGCGGGAAAGCTGGCTCAGGCCTTGCGGGGCTTGCTGACCGGTGAAAGTGACAGCGGTGCCAGCGATACCACCCGGACGATGCTCAGCGGCATGGGCAGCACCGGTAACAAGAACGACGTGCAAGGCAACAGCAGCGCAGGCCCTGTCTCCGGGACTGTAGCCGGAAGCGGTTATGGCCAGAGTAGCGCGTCGCCTTCGGTTGCCACAGCCGGTAGTCAGCAAGCCGAACAGAACACCGCGTTCAGTGCAGCCGGGGTGACCATCCAGGCTGATTCGACCACCAACACCCTGTTGATTTCCGCTCCGGAGCCGCTGTATCGCAACTTGCGTGAAGTCATCGATCAACTGGATCAGCGCCGTGCTCAGGTGGTGATCGAAAGCCTGATTGTCGAGGTCAGCGAGGACGATGCGAACCAGTTCGGCGTGCAGTGGCAAACCGGCAACCTGAATGGTAGCGGCGGCTTTGGCGGAGTGAACCTTGGCGGCAGCGGTTTGAATACCAGTGGCAGCACCAGCATCGACGTACTTCCCCCTGGCTTGAATGTCGGCGTGGTGAGGGGCGCGGTGACCATTCCGGGCATTGGCGAGGTGCTGGATCTGAAGGTGCTCGCGCGCGCTCTGAAGAGCAAGGGTGGCAGCAATGTGCTGTCCACGCCCAACCTGCTGACGCTGGACAACGAGGCGGCCAGTATCTTCGTCGGCCAGACCATCCCGTTTGTCACCGGCAGTTATGTAACGGGCGGTGGCGGCACCAGCAACAATCCGTTCCAGACGGTTCAGCGGGAAGAAGTCGGCTTGAAACTGAATGTCAGGCCGCAGATTTCCGAAGGCGGTACGGTCAAGCTGGACATCTATCAGGAAGTCAGCAACGTCGATCAGCGCGCCTCGCTGGCGTCAGGCACCGTCACCAACAAGCGCGCCATCGATACCAGCATCCTGCTGGACGACGGGCAGATCATGGTGCTGGGCGGCCTGCTTCAGGACGGGTACAACCAGAGCGATGAAGCGGTGCCCTGGCTGTCGAGGATTCCGCTTCTCGGCGTACTGTTTCGAAACGAAGCGCGTTCGACCAGAAAAACCAATCTGATGGTCTTCCTGCGTCCCTACATCATTCGTGACAGCGGCACAGGGCGCAACATCACGCTGAACCGTTACGAATTCATGCGCCGCGCACAGGGTAATTTGCGTCCCGAGCGTAACTGGATGCTGCCGGACATGCAGGCGCCGCAGTTGCCCTCTGCGGCAAAGGCGATTCCTGACCTGCAGCCTGCTGCCGGTCAGATGCCGCGGGCGGTCATTCGCGCAGTGCCTGTGCCATGAGTGCGTTGCCTTATGCCTGGGCCAGGGCGCAACGCATTCTCTTGCGTGAGACTGACGAGGGGGCGCTGCTGATCGTTTGCGACGCTACTCCAGGCTGGGCAATCAATGAGGCCCGGCGGCAGTTCGGTCCGGCGCGTCTGGAACAGGTCGGCACGCATCAACTGGAGGGGCTTCTGGCCGCAGCCTACGCCGACACCGGCAGCGCGGCGGCGGTAGTGGGCGCTGCAGAAAACGAAGCTGACCTGAATCGGCTGATGCAGGATATCCCGGAAATCACCGACCTGCTGGATGCGCAGGACGGTGCCCCGGTGATCCGCATGATCAATGCATTATTGACCCAGGCAGCTCGCGACGAGGCCAGCGATATTCATATCGAACCCTATGAAAGCCATTCGGTGGTGCGCTATCGGGTCGATGGCAGCCTGCGTGATGTGGTATCGCCGCGCAAGGCGTTGCATGGCTCGCTGGTGTCACGGATCAAGATCATGGCCCAGCTGGATATCGCCGAAAAGCGCTTGCCTCAGGATGGTCGAATCGCCTTGCGGGTGGCCGGCCGGCCCATCGACATTCGCGTCTCGACCGTGCCTACCGGCCACGGTGAAAGGGTGGTAATGCGCCTGCTCGACAAGCAGGCCGGTCGTCTGCGCCTCGAAACCCTGGGCATGGCCCCTGATGTGCTGGCCAGACTCGACAACCTGATACGCCAGCCCCATGGCATTGTGCTGGTCACAGGGCCCACCGGCAGTGGCAAAACCACCAGTCTTTATGCCGCGTTGGCACGGCTGGATGCCAGCACCAGCAATATCCTGACCGTGGAGGACCCGGTGGAATACGACCTGCCGGGTATCAGTCAGATTCAGGTCAACAGCAAAATCGACATGACTTTCGCCCTGGCATTGCGCGCCATTCTGCGTCAGGACCCGGACATCATCATGATCGGTGAAATCCGTGATCTGGAAACCGCCCAGATCGCGGTGCAGGCTTCACTGACCGGACATCTGGTGCTTGCCACCCTGCACACCAATGACTCGGTATCGGCGATCAACCGGCTTGTCGACATGGGCGTCGAACCCTTTCTCCTCGCGTCTTCTCTGCTTGGCGTACTGGCGCAGCGCCTGGTACGCCGTTTGTGCCCGCAGTGCAGACAACCCGACCCGACTGCGTCAGGCTGCTGGCGCCCGCAGGGGTGTGAGCGCTGTAGTGGTACCGGTTATAGCGGCCGCACCGGCATTCACGAGCTGTTCTGCATTGATGATGAGGTGCGCAGTCTGATCCATCGAGGTGCCGACATGCAGGCACTGAGGGCTGCGGCGCGCAATGCCGGCATGGTCAGCATGCGCGAGGATGGCCAGCGCTGGGTTCGCGATGGCACCACCGCTCCGGAAGAAATCATTCGTGTGACACGGGACGCTTGATGAGCCGCTATCACTATGAAGCTGCCGATGCGCAGGGCAGGATCGAATCCGGCCATCTGGACGCTGACAGTCAGGACGCGGTGATGGCTGATCTGCGCCAGCGGGGGCTGACTGCATTGCAGGTAAAGATCGACAGCCAGGCCAGCAGTCATGGGGCAGGGGGGCTGTTCAGTATGCGCCTCTCGGACGCTGACCTTGCCTCGGTGACCCGACAACTGGCAAGCCTGCTGAGTGCCGGGCTGCCGCTGGATGAAGCATTGGGGGCCACGGTCGAGCAGGCCGAACGCCAACACATTATTCAGACCCTGAGCGCGATACGCACCGATGTTCGCAGTGGCATGCGTCTGGCCGAAGCGCTGGCCGCTCGCCCCAGAGACTTTCCGGACATTTACCGGGCCTTGATCGGGGCGGGGGAGGAGTCCGGCGACCTGGCCCGGGTCATGGAGCGACTGGCCGATTACATAGAAGAGCGCAACGGCCTGAGAGGCAAGATTCTCACGGCGTTCATCTACCCCGGCGTAGTGGGGCTGGTCTCGATTGCCATCGTGATTTTTCTGCTGAGCTACGTAGTGCCCCAGATAGTCAGTGCGTTTTCTCAGGCGCGTCAGGACCTGCCCGGTTTGACACTGGCCATGCTGGCCGCCAGTGATTTCATCCGTGCCTGGGGCCTGGTGTGTCTGGGCGTATTGCTGGCGGCGTTGTGGGGCTGGCGAATCTGCCTGCGCAACCCGGCTACGCGCCTGAGATGGCACAGCCAGATCCTGCGCTTGCCCTTGATCGGTCGATTCGTGCTGGGGCTGAACACCGCACGCTTTGCATCGACCCTGGCGATTCTCGGTGCTGCCGGTGTGCCCTTGCTGCGGGCGCTGGACGCAGCGCGTCAGACCTTGTCCAACGATCGCCTCAGTCTGGCGGTGAACGAAGCCACGTCCAGGGTCCGTGAAGGCGTCAACCTGGCGGTGGCGCTGCGGATGGAAAAGGTCTTTCCGCCGCTGCTGATTCACCTGATTGCCAGCGGCGAAAAAACCGGGGCTTTACCGCCGATGCTTGATCGTGCTGCGCAGACCCTTTCCCGCGATATCGAGCGCCGCGCCCTGGGCATGACTGCGCTGCTCGAACCTTTGATGATCGTGATTATGGGCGGCGTAGTGCTGGTGATCGTGATGGCTGTGATGTTGCCGATCATCGAGATCAATCAACTGGTCAACTGAGGGGCTCGATCCTGACGAAAGCAGTTTCATCGCCCGGCGATAACCTGCTCAATAAAAGACCCTCATCGAGAGGGTCTTTTATCGTCCTGTACAACCGGCGTATCAGATTTTGCCAGCGCCGGCCTTGGCCTTGACATCGGCCGCAACCTTGTCAGCCGCCAGAGGGGTGTAGCTGTACGGAGGGGTCCAGCCAATGCTGGTGCTCCAGGAACAGCTGATGACACTGCCGTTTACCAGCGACCCGCTATCACGGTAGACACTGCCGCCATAGTCGGCCGCAACCTTGCTGCAACCACTGATGCCGCTGATATCGAGCACATTGCGCTCAGAGAAGATTTTCGAACCTTTTCCGACGCCCTGAGCATACACAAACGGGTAGACCTTATGGCTGGTACTTCCAGTGTGGTAGTTGTTGTAAAGATGAACCTGACCAAACCGCACGCGCGGCCCGCGAGAGGAAATGTTCTCGAACAACGAGTTGTGAATGGTCACCTTCAGTTTGCCGTCATCGGTTGTTTTACTGTCACTTGAACCGATCAGGTTATTCTTTTCGTGATTCCGGAACACGGAATACGAAATGGTGACATAGTTGGCGCCGTTCTTGACGTCCAGTGCGCCATCATGGTGTTGTTTTGGACGACCATTGGCCGTGCCGTTCTGATCATCAGTGCGACGGCCGTCGGTAAACGTCACATGATCGATCCATACATTACTGGCACCTTCGACCGTCAGACCGTCGTACTCCGAGTTCCAGTTGCCAGCGCTGCCATCTTCCGGGTCCCAGACCGGTTCCGGGTCCCAGGGGTTCTCAATGGTCAGGTTGCGAATGATGACGTCGTTTTCCTTGGCGTAGAAAAACCCTTCCCTTATCTCGGCACTGCTGGAGGTGCCGACAATCGTGGTTTTGCCGGGGATGTCCAGGCGGGCGCGCTGCTTCATGTCAGAGGTTTTGGTGTACGGCTTGCCCTCGCTGACATCAATAACCCCCGTCACCTTTATAATCCGGCCGTTGCTGCCTGCCGACGCAGCCAGCGCGGCTTTCAGCTCGGCGGCGTTTTTTACCGTATAAATGTTATTCGCTGCTGCCCTTGAACCACCCTTGGTGCCACCGTTCTGCGTCGCCCAGCCGGTAGTGGCAACATCGGTGGCGATATCGGCGTGGGCAGACAGGCTGACAGACAATAGCGATACAAGAATGCCGCCCGTCAATGCGAGTGGCGTAAAACCATGAGGCTTCAACATATAATCTATTCCTTGATTAATGTGTGTACAACGTGCAGTCATTGCAACTGCGTGTCCCACAGCAAACATCCTGTTGCCAAGGCAGTAGCGCAAACAGAATGTTTGCTGTCGATTGAATATAGTCCTGAATCGGAAAGCGGCAGTGTTGCATGTGTATTTTTTTGTAAAAGAGAACCAATGCCTTTTATTTTCTATACGCATCTAACATGCAATAAGTACATCGCTATTGTTGCCGTGATGGTGGTGTAATTCATGCGCTGAATGCGTCTTCCGCAGCCCGTTATTCATTTAGTGAATAACAAGGCTGCGTGCGGCGCTCGTTAAGTAGTGGGGGCGCTTAGTTCGTTAAATTGATCGGCCCCAGTATTCTCAGATAGAGATGCACGGTTGTCCCGTTTTCAGGTGCTGTTTCGACGCGTGCGCCTCCGCCTGCGTTCACCGCAAACTCCTGCACCTGAACAAGGCCCAGGCCGGCACCCGGTTCGGAGCGTC
Organism: Pseudomonas sp. ICMP 3272; assembly: GCF_001466905.1. NCBI lineage: Bacteria > Pseudomonadati > Pseudomonadota > Gammaproteobacteria > Pseudomonadales > Pseudomonadaceae > Pseudomonas > Pseudomonas sp. ICMP 3272. The sequence continues at coordinate 216,036 of NZ_LKEK01000042.1, read as the reverse complement.
TGGTGGTGAAGAAGGGTTCGAATATCTGTTCCTTGAGATCGGCGGCCATGCCAGGGCCATTGTCGGCCACGCTGAGTACCAAATAATCGCCTTCCGGCAATCGTGGATCTTCCTTGACTGACTCCAGTCGGGTGGCGATATGTACCTTGCCAGACCCTGACATTGCATCACGGGCGTTGGCCAGGAGGTTCAATACGGCGGCGTGCAACTGCGCTTCGGCGCACAGGACGCCCCAGCCCTGTGCGCTAAGGTCGAACGACAGTTCCAGATTGTCGCCCGCCGAGCGCAATAGCAGATCACGGGCGGCATCGATCCTTTCGCTGACATCGATGCAGATCAGTTCGGGGCCGTCCTGACGAACGCTGTCGAGTAAACGGGTGACCAGTTGTCGACCATGATCCACAGCCCGCAGGCCGGTGTCACTGAGCGTCTCGACATCGGTCGGGCGGCGTGAGCGCATGCGGACAAGTTGCAGGCTGGCGCTCAGCGCCTGGAGCAGGTTGTTGAAGTCGTGGGCGATACTCGCTGTGAGCATTCCCAGTGACGACACCCGCTGTGACTGGCGCAGGTTGCGTTCCACGGCCAGGCTTTGACTCTGCGCGCTTTCGAGCCCCAAAGCCAATTCTGCGGCATGGTGGTCGCGCTGCTGGGTAAGCAGGCGATATTGCATCAAGGCTGCGGTCTGGCGGGCCAGTGCCAGCAGGGCCAGACGTTGTTGTTCGGTCAGAACACGCGGCCAGATATCGATTATACATACAGTGCCGAGCGCATGGCCCGTATCGGTGCGAATCGGTGCGCCTGCATAAAACCGGATATAAGGAGGGCCCAGCACCAGGGGGCTCTCTTTGAAGCGAGGGTCGGTGGTGGCATCTTCTACGACCAGCACATCGGAAGGTTGCAGGATTGCATGTGCGCAGAAGGCCAGATCGCGATGGGTTTCCTTGACGTCCAGGCCGATGCAGGCCTTGAACCACTGGCGTTCCCGGTCAACCAGCGAGACCAGAGCGATGGGCGCGTCGCACAGCGTGGTAGCGAGCAGCACAATGTCGTCGAAGTCCTGCTCGGGAGCGCTGTCCAGTATCCTGAGATGCTCAAGAGACAGGACTCGTTCTTCTTCGTTGGCAGGAAGTGGCGCAGGGTGGTGGGTCATGGGGCGCACCGCGATCAGATGAGATAAGGTCTTATGATGCCTATGATTTATACGGGGCAGCAAGGTACCCAGCGTATAAATGCGCGCGATCCGGCCGGATGCGTCAGGCTTCGGTTCTGTACCTGTCGCGAACGCTGAACCGTCTAGCGCGTCGACAGCCGTTACACGATAGCTCAACTGCACCCTCTTCGTTGCCGGCCTTGATCGGGTTCTCACGTTTTGCCGTGAATGCTGATTGGCGGCTCGGGCAATGAACCCGGTCAGTCGGAGTCGTGGGTTTAAAGAAGGTTTCATGTAGCGCTATTAGTAGGAGGCGTATAATAACTATAAAAGTATATTCGTAATAAGAAGTCTGCGGGTGTTGGCAATGCGTGTCCGGCATCCGTAAGTAGTTTGCTTGTAACGTATTGTGCCCATAGTGTGCCTGTTATGTAATAAACTGCCTGGCGATTTTTGCGTGGGCAAAGATCGTTGGTTAATCACTAACGTGTGTATTCTTCAGGAGCATTGCTGATGCCCGGCCCAAATGATTCAAGTCCTGCCGAACTTTTGCCCGAAGGGTCTCCCGACGACAGAGTCACCAGCCTGTTGTGGGGGCCGTTCTGGTTAGGCGATTCAACCGGTACTCATCTCACTTACAGCTTTCATACTGCCAACTCCGTCTATGCCACTGACTACAGTCGCTCTCAGGAGCCCAGCGATGCCTATTCACTGACCGATGCCCAGGCAGCGGCGGCAAGAAGTGCGTTGGGTGCCTGGAGTGCAGTGGCAGACATCAAATTTACCGAGGTTCAGGACACCCCGGACAATGTCGGAGACATTCGTTTTGGCGGCTTCAAGAGTCTGCAAAGTACTGAGTACGGCCAGGCTTACGCGCCAGGCACACTGGGCCGGTCCGGTGATGTCTGGATCGGTCCGAAAGTCAACGCGGCCGATCCTGCCAAGGGCACGGATGATTACCTGACGTTCATGCATGAAACGGGTCATGCATTGGGTTTGAAGCATTCGTTTGAAGCCTCGCAATACAACGATGTTCTGCTCGATGCCAAGTTCGAAGATGCCCGTTACACCATCATGAGCTACACCAACAACTACAGTTTCAAACCCACCACGCCGATGCTGCTCGATGTGGCGGCCATGCAGTTTATATACGGTGCCAACACCAGCTATCACAGCGGTAATGACGTCTACAAATGGGCACCCGATCAGTCGGTGTTCGAGACGATTTGGGACGCTGGTGGCAAGGATACGATCGATGCCAGCAATCAGGCATCGTTTGTGAAGATCAACCTCAACGAGGGTGAGTTCAGCACCATCGGCAAGGCGTTCCTTGATTACAACCAGAACCCTGATGCCCCGACGCTGATGAACTCAGGGCTGGCGATTGCCTACGGTGCGCACATTGAAAACGCCATTGGCTCTGCTTTCAATGACACGCTGATCGGCAACAGCCTGGATAACGTGCTTGATGGTCGTGGAGGTCTGGACACCATGATTGGCGGTCTGGGTAACGACACCTACGTTATTGATCAGGCTGGTGAGCTCGCTTTGGTGCAAGAGAAGGCCAATGAGGGCATCGATACACTCAAGATCACCTATGACAATACATCGCCGGTTGCCACAGTGATCGACCTGAATGCCGGCCCACTGGCCAACTTTGAAAACGTCCACCTCAAAGGTGAGGGCGAGTTCACGTTGCTGGGCAATGATCGCAACAATACCCTGACCGGTAACGATGCGAACAATGTGCTGTTCGGCGGCGCGGGCAATGACAAGCTGGTTGGCGGTCTGGGCGCAGACATCATGACCGGCGGCAGCGGCGCTGACCGTTTTGTGTTCAATGACCTTGCAGAAATGGGCAAAGGCCAGGCCAGCGACGTGATTACCGACTTCAACAGCCAGCAGGGCGACAAGCTGAGCTTCCTGAAGATGGATGCCAACGTGGACACCAAAGCCCTTGATGCTTTCAGCTTCATTGGCAGCGGCGAGTTCACCGGCGCGGGCCAGCTGCGTTTCGCCGACCACGTGCTGTCCGGCAACGTCAACGGTGATTTGCATGCAGACTTTGAAATCCAGCTGGTCGGTGTAACCGAGTTCCATGCTCACGATCTGGCGGTTTGATCGCTGACTTGAAATACCGGTTTCAATGACAGGACTGCGCCACGGACAGGCGCCGTTCTATCTGCTTGCCCATCGCCTCCTTCTTTCTTCCTCCTGCCTCTTCCCGCCGTTTTAACTGCGCACCGCAATTGGGCGACGCAGGGTTTTGAGCTTTTTTTGGCACCGTGACGGTGCTGTTACAAAATTTAAAACCACAAATTCAATATATCCAACAAAACCCACTTGACGCGCCAGCCCCTGCTGAATGTAATGCGCCGACAGTCGTCGGCACTGGGCATCGCGCAGAAGTATCTCACTGATGAAAGAGGTATCTACATTGATTGAGCCACAGCCATCGTCCATGCCTGCCGTGATTGAAGCTGCCGCGCTTGTCCGCAAAGGCTGCATGACGCCGATACGCTTGACCGAGTTATGTCTGGCAGCGATTGAAACCCACAATTCCACACTCAATGCGTTTGGTGACGTATACGCCGATGTCGCGCTCGAACAGGCCTGGGCGATGACTGCCGAACTGCAGCGTGGTCAGGTACGAGGTCCGCTGCACGGCATACCCTTTGGCATCAAGGATCTCTTTTCCACAGCGGGACTGCGCACCACGCGTGGCTCGTTGACTGCTCTGGACTCGGTGCCGGTCCAGGATGCGCCGATCATTTGCCGCCTCAAGAATGCTGGTGCGATCATTCTGGGCAAGACAGCGACGACCGAATTCGGCTGGACCGGCGCGAGTACGTCACGGGTGTTCGGCAACGGGCGTAACCCCTGGGACCCGGCACTGACCAGTGGTGGCTCCAGTTCCGGCTCGGCGATTGCGGTGGCGGCGCGCATGGTGCCGGCCGCACTGGGCTCCGATGGTGGCGGCTCGGTGCGCATACCTGGCTCGTTCTGTGGCGCGTTCGCCCTCAAAGGCACCCTGGGACGCATTCCGACCTGGCCCTGGTCGGCCACTGAAATGCTCAGTCATGCCGGGCCGATTACCCGAACCGTGCGTGATAGCGCGTTGCTGTTCGATATCCTGTCGGGGCCGGATCCGCTGGATCACCAGGCGCTGCCAGCCCCTGACGAGTCCTTTCTGGCACGGTGTGACCAACCGTTGAATCCGTTGCGTATCGGCTTCTGCCCGACGCTGTTTGACACACCGGTCGACGCGCAAATCGCCGCAGCGGTTGAAGCTGCTGTGGGTAATATCGCCAGGTCGCTGCCCGTCACGGTCACCACGCTCAAACCAGCCTGGCAGGACCCGCTGGCGACGTTCGAAACCCTGTGGGTTGCCGGGCGCGGTATTGCTTATGGCAAAGCGCTTGCGCAGCAACTGGACCAGCTTGACCCTGGCTTTGCCGATCTGATCAGGCGTTCTGCCCAGTACAGCCTGAGTGATTACTTGCAGGCACTCCAACAGCGCGCTGCGTTTGCCAATCAGGTCCATGCGCTGTTTGAAGATTACGATTTGCTGATCATGCCCACGTTGCCGATTCTGCCGTTTGCTGCCGACGACGTGGCACCGGCCGGTTATGCCGGGCAGGACGGCGCTGTGCCGTGGGCGCGCTGGACGCCATTTACTTACCCTTTCAACATTACCGGCAACCCGGCGGCCAACCTGCCCTGCGGGTGGAGTTCCGGCGGGCTGCCCATTGGTCTGCAAGTGGTCGGGCCACGCTTTGCCGACGCTCAGGTGCTGCAGTTCTGTGCCGCTGTGGAAGCCATCGCGCCATGGGATCAACACTTGCCACCGATGTTGGGGCAGTAGCCATGTCCCTCTTGCTTGCGGATCAACGGCCAACGGGCCCGGACACTGGAGTTCTTACTTTGCAACGGAATGCCACCCCCATGCTCAATCAGCCGCGCCTGGACGAAATCATGCGCCTGCTCGCCCAACAGCAGCGTGTCAAGGCGTCGGACCTTGCACAATTGCTGTTCGTGTCCGAAGAGACCATCCGCCGTGACTTCAAGTATCTGGAAGAAGAGGGCCGATTAAGGCGAATTCACGGTGGCGCGATTCTGCCCAGATCCAGCGAAGAACTGCCTTTGCAGGAGCGCAGCAGGCTCAAGCCCCGCGCCAAGGCGGGTATTGCTGCCCGCGCTGCGCAACTGGTCAGCGAAGGCATGGCGATCTTCCTCGACACCGGTACTTCGACGCTGGCGCTGGCCCAGCAACTGACGCGGTTCAGCCAGCTGAAGATCATCACCAACTCGCTGGACATCGCTCAGTTGATATCGCACCAGAGCGACAATCAGGTGCTGGTTGCGCCCGGCGATGTGCGGCGTACCGACAACGCCTTGATCGGGCCGCATACGCTGGAGTTCGCCCGACAGTTCCATTACGACATCGCCTTCATGGGGATCGGCGGCATTGATCTGGACCTGGGGCTGATGGATTACCAGGAGCCGGAAGCCATGTTGCGCAGAACGCTGGTCAGGCACTGCACGCGCAGTGTTGTGCTGGCTGATGATGGCAAGTTCGGTCATCGCACCTTTATCAATACTCTTCCGTTCGCCGCGATCACCACCCTGGTCACCAATCGCGCGTTATCCGACGAGTTTGTGACACGCCTGGAGAAAGATCATGTCGACACCCTCTATCCCTGAACTGATCGAGCCAGGTGCAACTGATCTGGCGGCATTTGAAGCGCTGTTTCAGCAAAGCTCGGCCATTGGTGCAACACCTGCGGGTGGCTTGCACCGGCTGGCGGCATCGGCTGAAGACGGCCGGGTACGCGATCTGTTTCGGGACTGGCTGAAAGAGCACGGCTTTGAAGTGCGTATCGATGCGATCGGCAACCTGTTCGGCCTCATGACGTTTGATCCCCAGGCGCCTTATCTGCTGTGCGGTTCACATCTGGACAGCCAGCCGAGCGCGGGTCGTTTCGACGGTGTGTACGGCGTGCTTGCCGGTGCCGTGGCGGTGTCCAGCCTGGCGCGGCAACTGCGTGAACGCGGTGAAATACCTGCCTGCAATCTGGCCGTGGTCAACTGGACCAACGAGGAGGGCGCCCGCTTTCAGCCGAGCCTGATCGGCAGCGGTGTATTTACCGGGGCACTGGCCCTGGAAAATGCCTGGGAAAGCCGTGATGGCGATGGCATCCGTTTGAAGGATGCGCTGCAGGCCATAGGTTATCTGGGTAATGATCAGGTTGATTTGAACATTGCCGGGTACGTCGAAATTCATGTCGAGCAAGGCACTGGTCTGGAGAGCAGCCAGACGGCAATCGGCGTAGTCCGGGAAACCTGGGCTGCGTTGAAACGCCGGGTGCGCTTCGATGGCGAGCAGAATCATACCGGCCCTACGCCCATGGCCGCCCGCCGTGACGCATTGCTGGCTGGCGCACACACCATTACGGCGGTGCGCGACGAGGCCGGGCAACATGGCTTGCAGATGCACAGCTCGGTAGGGCGTATCGAGGTGTATCCCAATTCACCCAATGTCGTGCCTTCCCGGGTCTCCCTGCTTATCGAGTACCGCTCCCGCGATGTCGGTCTGCTGAGCGCGGCAGGTGAACGACTGGACGCAACGCTGCACACCATCGCCGACAGGACCATGACCGGGTTTGAGGTGGAAAGTAGCGTACTGCGCCCGCCCGCCAGGCTGCATGACGGTTTTGCGGAACTGGCGCACGCAGTAGGCGGCGAGTTGGGTCTGTCGACCGCCGACAGCATGACGGTCGCTGGCCATGACGCAATCAGCATGAACCGCCATTACCCGGTGTGCCTGCTGTTCATTCCCAGCAGCAATGGCGTCTCCCATAACGAGGCCGAATACACCAGCGATCAGGACATGCGCAACGGTTTGCGCATGCTGACCGGGCTGTTGTATCGGGCTTGCACCTCATCCGCTTCGTTTCGTTGAGGACTGACCATGTCATATGCCGACGACCTGACCACCCGCCTGCGCGGTGCATTGGCAAACTGCGGACTGGATGCGAACGCGCACACTGAGGTCGTTACGCAGGGTGTGGCATCGCCTTCCAGGCTGTCGACCGAGTGGACGGGGTTTCGAGTGGTCGCTGCACAGGGCGCTGTTTACGCCAAGGTGCTGCATGCCGACATGGCGCAACTGATTGATTTCGGACAGGCGGCGCAGGCCAGTGAATGCGCAGGCCGCAGTGGCGCGGCACCGCGCTTGCTTGGCGCAGACGCGGCCTGCAGTGTGCTGATTTTCGAGGACCTGGGTCTGGACTGGCGTGCTGCCCGGCTTGATGACCTGCTCGCGCCGGGCCGTCTTCAGGCGCTGTGGGCGCTCAAGCGGCTGGTGCATGCCGGGCCTGTGCCTGATGTTGTGCGCTCGCCGATGATGGATATCGAGCGCCTTCGCACACTCTGCGATCGTGACAACGTTGCACTGCCGGCAGAACACCAATGGATTGACCGCTGCGTTGACATGGTCTGGCAGGCATTGCAGACCCGCTCTGTGCAGGCGGTGCCGCTGCACGGTGACGGCGTGGCCAGCAATGTCATGGTGTCACGCGATGGCCGGTTGCGCCTGGTGGATTTCGACTACGGCGGCTGCATGGACCCGTGGTACGACGTTGCGATTACCCTCAATGAGCTTTATTCGTTTGAAAGCCAGTGGCGCGAAGGGATCAGCGCATGGGCGGGGCAGTGTCTGGAAGTCGACTATGCCGTCTGCCGCTTGTATGCGCTGATCAACGACTGGTACTGGACATTGTGGGGGCTTTGGGCGGGTACGACGTCCGTGCGGCCACTGGAGTTTTCCAAGGTCGGGCAATGGACGTTGCTGCGTTGTCGGCAGTGTGTTCAGGACCCGCGCCTGGAAGGCTGGATGCGTCAGGTTCAGGAGGGTAGAGCATGAAAACGTTAGGGCAGTCTGTCAGTACCCAGGAACGACAACTTGAAGCTGCGGTGCGCAGTATCGACAGTTGGCAGGGGCGGCGCGTCGGCTACGAGCCGGTCAGCGGCGGCATCTCAAACACCAATTGGCGGGTCGAGGTCGAGGGAGCCGACACGGCGTACTTCTTCAAGGTGCCGGGCGCCGGCACAGAGATGTTCATCGACCGCCACACGGCCCACGAGGCCAGTGTGAAAGCGGCGCAAACCGGCTACGGCGCGCCGGTGTTTGCGTTCCTCGAAGCGTTCGGTGTCGAAGTGTTCGAGTTCATGGAGGGCTGGCGGGCATCGTCCAATCATGACTTCCTGCAGCGCGACATACGCCACGGCGCTCTGCACGGGCTCAAGGCGTTCAACGATCAGCCGTTGCTGAAACAGACCAAGACCGTGTTCGACATGATTGCCGAGCACCAGAGCCAGGTGGCCGAGCTCAAGGGCATCAAGCCTCAGGATGACGACTGGTTGTGCCTGCAATATCAGCGCGCAAAAGCTGCGCTGCAAGCTTCCGGAATTGATCTGGCACCGTGCATGAATGACACGCTGGCAGGCAACTTCATGCTCAACGCGGAGCGTCAGATTCGCCTGGTGGATTTCGAGTACGCCTCCAATAACGATCGCCATTACGAACTGGCGCTGTGGTTCGGCGAGATGTTTTTCAGTGACGAGATGGAGCTGGCGCTCATCGAGGACTACTTCGGTCAGGTCAGCGCGCAAACCGTAGCGCGGATCAAGCTGAACAAGGCGTTGGCAGATATCAAATGGTCAACCTGGGCAATGGTCCAGCACGCCGTGTCGCAACTGGACTTCGACTTCTACAAGTACGGCACCTGGAAGCACATGCGCGCGCGCAGCATCATCAATGATTCGCAATGGGAAACCTGGTTGCGACAGGCATGACCCGTCCTCTCCAGGCATACCTGTAACAAGCACTCCAATAATAAAAAAGTAGCGGGTGACCGCGTGTTCCTTTTCCTGCTTGAGTTTTATCCGATCACTTATCCATAGCCAGATCCTGAAATTCAAGGAGCACTCCATGAGTAACGTTCCGTCTTCTGAAAATCCCGGCCGCCTGAAAAATCTGGTGTTTGCCCTGTACTTCTTCGCGCTGTTGATGATGGCGCTGTTTCCGCCGTTCTACCTCAAGGTCAGTGGCAGCACCGCGCTGGTGCTCGGTGTGCCACTGCCGATCTTCTACTGGATTCTGATCGCCGTGCTCATGGGGCTGGGCCTGTGGATGCTGTACGTGGTCGAGTCTCTGCTGGGTGAAATTCCACAAGAGGGGGACGGGCAATGATCAGCACGACTACGGTTTCGGACCTTTACATCACCTTCGGCCTGATCGGCGTGTTCCTGGCGGGCATGATTGCCGTGTTGTACGGGACCAATCGCAAGAGCGAGAGCTTTTCCGACTACGCGGTGGGCGGTCGTTCCTACGGCCCCTGGTTCATCGCCATGTGCTACACCAACTCGTGGTGGCCGGGTGCAACCTTTACCGCATTCTTTGCCTTGTCTGTCGGTGGCGCGCTGGGCTTTTACGGCATGGTCTACGCCACGCTCGGCGTGACCGCCATGTACCTGATGGCCAATCGTGCCTGGACCTGGGGCAAACGTTTCAACCTGACCACCCAGCCGGATCTGCTGGGCATGCGCTTCAATAGCCCGGTGGTCAAACGCATTGCTTCGATCATTGGCATCATCTCGGTATTTCCCTGGGTGGTGATGGGCATTCAGGCCCTCGCGACGCTTTTTCAGTTCGCCAGCTTTGGCCGTTGGGGCGTGACCACTTGCCTGCTGGTAGGGGTGGTGGTGATCCTGATCCGGCAGTACTGGACGGTGAGCATGGGCATGCGCGGCCTGATCATGACCGACATGTATCAGGGGCTGATTGCCTACGTGCTGTGTGCCGCGCTGTGCATTTTCCTGCTGTTCGGTGCTCAGGCATCGTTCGCCAACCTGTCGCAACTGCCCGCCAGCATGCTGGTGATTCCGGGCGGCGCAGGCAGCACGTATGGGCCGATGTACATGTTCAGCCTGATCTTTACCGGGGTGATCGGCTCGATGTGCTGGCCCATGAGCTTTCAGCGTATCTATACCGCCAGCGGTGTGCGTTCGGTGAAGAAGGGCACACTCCTGACCATCATGCTGGTGGGTGGCTTCTACGGCATTCTGATGCTGTTCGCCGCGGCAATCAGTCAGGACCCCAACGTGGCCGCGCATCCGCAGCATGGCTGGTTCCTGTCACTGTTCGATATCGGCGGGCCGTGGTTGCTGGGGCTGGCAATCATGATTGTCCTGGCGGCCAGCATCGGCCATGTCGACGGCTGCGTTCAGGTGTGCGGTACACAGTTTGCCAATGACCTGGCGACCTGGAGCAAGCCGCGCAGTGATCGCGAGAAGACCGTTCTCGCCAAGGTGGGCATGGTGGTTTTCATCGCGGCGGCGTCTCTGCTGGCGTACCTGACCTTCGATTACGCGCGCCTGCAACTGCTGGCGCAGATTTCCTATCAGGGCATCATCCAGCTGGCCGTGCCGCTGTTCTTCGGGGTCTTCAGCCGTCGTGGCAACAAGCAAGGCGCGATTGCCGGCATGCTGGTGGGCATTGTGATCGCGATTGTGCTGACCACCATCTACCCCGATGACATTCCGGCTCTGGGTTCGTTGACCAGCGGCATCATCGGCCTGATCTTCAATGCGGGCATTTTTGTCGCGTGCGCCATTGCGATCAAGCCGAGTGCGGAGGAGGCCAGACGCGTTGATGAGTTGTTCGCCATGGCAGCACCGGCGCGTCATGGCGTAGGCCCGATTGCGGCTATGGGCTGATGTCGCGGGCATTGATAAAGTCGATGAAGGCCCTGAGTGGCGAGGGCAGGTAGCGGCGTCCTGGATAGTACAGATACGGCCCGGTGAAGCGCTGCCACCAGGGCTCAAGTATCGGTTCCAGTGCGCCGCTGTCCAGATGAGGCCGTAACCAGTCCTCGAACAGGTGGACAACACCCAGCCCGTCGATGGCGGCCTGCACTGTCAGATCAAAGGCTCCGCCTATTCTGACGGTCAACGGGCCTGCCGGGTCGACCTTGACGGTTTCACCATCGCGTTCGTATTCCCACAGCGGTATTACCCCGCTGGGGAATTTGCCTCGCAGACAGGCGTGCTCCAGCAAGTCTTTCGGGTGCACAGGACGTCCTCTGGCGTTCAGGTACGCGGGTGACGCGGCTGTGGCAAAGCGCTGAAACCTCGGGCCGATGGGGACGGCAATCATGTCCTGCTCCAGACGCTCATCGTAGCGGATGCCCGCATCACAGCCGGCGGCGAGCATATCGACAAAGCTTTCCTCGGTGACCACCTCCAGGCGAATGTCGGGGTAGGTTTGCAGGAATGGCGTGATGATCGACGGCAGCACCAGCCTGGCGGCGCTGACGGGGACGTTCAATCTCAACGTTCCTGACGGGCGATCACGAAAATCGTTGACCACATCCAGGGCCGACTCCACCGCGCCAAGCGCGGGCAAGATGCGCTCCATCAGTTTGGCGCCAGCCTCGGTCGGGGCAACGCTGCGGGTGGTGCGGTTGAGTAGCCTCACCCCAAGCCGCGCCTCCATGCGGCGTATGGCGTCGCTCAGGCTGGAGGCGGATTTGCCGCTGGTCCGCGCTGCCTCGCGAAACCCTCCGGCATTGACCACTGCGACGAATGCCAGCAGGTCCTGAATATCGGTAGTCATTCTTCCTTCCCCATAATGTCCTGTTCAGTGTTCTGTGAGCCGTACAGGTTGTGCCGATTACACCTGATTATCAGCGCAGTGCTCAATGCCTATAGTGAGATACACATATCGGGATCAAGGGGCACACAATGAGTCATGCAAGCAAGGCGGGTACATTTCTGTTGGGCAGCCATCGCGTCAATCGCATGGGCTATGGGGCGATGCAACTGGCAGGGCCTGGCGTGTTCGGCCCTGCGAAAGACCCCCAGGCAGCCGTTGCGGTATTGCGTGAAGCCGTCGCGCTGGGGGTTAACCATATCGATACGGCAGACTTCTACGGCCCGCATGTCACCAATAAGCTGATTCGTGAGGCACTGCATCCTTATGCAAAGGACCTGTTGATCGTCACCAAGGTTGGCGCGGTACGTGGCCCGGATGCTTCATGGAATCCTGCGTTCAGCCCGGCGCAATTGACCGGGGCGGTGCATGACAATCTGAACAACCTCGGCCTCGATGTGCTTGATGTCGTCAACTTTCGGGCATGGGGAGACCAGCACTCGCCGGCAGAAGGATCCATCGAAGAACCCTTGACCGTGCTGGCCGACTTGCAGCGCCAGGGTTTGATCCGGCACCTTGGGGTGAGTAACGTCACTGCAAGACAAGTCAGACAGGCGCAGGAAATCGCTGACATTGTTTGCGTACAGAATCATTACAACCTTTCCCACCGCACTGACGAAGCGCTGATTGCAGAGCTGGGCGAGCAGGGCATTGCTTATGTACCGTTCTTCCCGATGGGCGGATTTTCACCCCTGCAATCGCAAACCCTGACCCGAGTGGCTGGTCGCCTGAATGCTTCGCCACTGTGTGTCGCCCTGGCGTGGTTGCTGCAGCGCGCAGCGAATATTCTGCTGATTCCCGGTACGTCCTCGCTGGCTCATTTGCGCGAAAACCTTAATGCCAGTGAACTGGTCATCGCGCCTGAGCTGCTTGCCGAGCTTGATAGCGTGGCGTAGCGCACTGCCGTGCTGCGCAGTCAGAGCCTGCCTTGTTCGCGCAGCAATGCGCCGATTCGCTCTATCTCCAGTTCGCCCTGAATGAGCGCGGCCTTACTGGTGTGCACCGAATAGTAGCCGGTGACCAGATCATGCGGGTGCTTGACTGCCGACCCCAGCACGAAATGGGTATCGCCTTTTGCGACGAAGTCGATAGGGCGATCCGATTCCTCGAAAATCGCCAGTTCGCCAGCGCTGATCGGGCCACCTGCATCGAGGTGTCCGGTGTTGATCGCCAGCCAGGCGACGCTATGACCTGCTGGCGGCGTGTAGCGCCAGTGCTCGCCGTCTTTCAGCTTTACGGCCAGATAATTCATGCCCTGTGGTGCAGGTATGCTGCTTTGTGCTGCACCGTAACGCCCCAGCAGCACCTTTGCCGGGCCTTGCTGGGCTACCTGGGACGCCGCCAGATAAACGCTGTTTGCGGGGCCGTTCTCTTGCGCTGCGGGCAGGGCTATCCATAGCTGGAAGCCTGTAATCGGCGCATCGCTGACCGGCTGGGCGTCATGCCACACGCCATTGCCTGCGCTCATCCATTCCACACCGCCATTGGGCAATATGCCTGATTTACCGGTGGTGTCTTCGTAGGCCAGTTCGCCTTCGATCATATAGGTCAGCGTTGCAATCCCTGAGTGTGGGTGCATGCCGAAACCTTTTTTCCCCGGCTCGGGTTTGAAGCCGAATTGATCAAGAAATACGAAAGGCTTCAATAACTGACCCAGATCGCCCGGGCTCATCAGGCGAGTAATAGGCCCTCGGCTTTTGCCGCTGGTGCGATGGGTGATGGCGCGTGGCTGAATGTTGACGATGGTGTTCATAGCGTTGTCCTCTGGGCCTTGATGCCTGAGCACAAAGAATAAGCCTCTGTGGATTACTTGATTAGCCGGTATAGTTGGTTTGGACTCATCCATAAATAGAAGGAATCAGTCTCGTGGCGCTTGATCTCAATGATGTCGCTCTGTTTGTGCAGGTCGTGCGCAGCGGCAGCTTTGCGCAGGCGGCAAGGCACCTGGGCATGCCTTCCAATACGGTCAGCCGCAGGGTTCAGCAGTTGGAAATACAGCTGGGCACTCGATTGTTGCAGCGGTCGACACGCAAGCTGGTCCTTACCCAGGCAGGAGAAGACTTCCACGAACGCTGTGTGGGCGCTGTCGATGGTTTGATGGATGCCGCAGAGCAGCTTGTTTCAGGCCGTGAAGAGCCTGGCGGCCGACTGCGCATCGCCGCGATGGCGGATTTTTTCGATTTCTTTTCGATGGAGTGGGTGGCTGATTTTCTTGCCAAATACCCACGGGTTCAGGTGGAGTTCGTGCTCAGCGATGAGCGCGCCGACCTGATCGCTGACCGGCTGGACATCGCGTTCCGCGGCGGCCCCTTGCAGGATTCGGGCTACGTAGGGCGACAACTGATCGAAGAGGGGCATGACACTATGGTCGCCAGCCCGGCTTATATCGCTGCTCACGGCATGCCTGATTCCCTGCCGAGCCTGCACGGGCATTACTGCGTCAGCCCGGCGCATCCCGGCGGGAGCACTGTCTGGCGCTTGCTCGGGCCGGACGCGAAGATGCATGAGGTGCAGATTGCCAGCCGATTCAATGCCAACACCGCGCAGGCATTGCGTAAAGCGACCCTGGCGGGGCTCGGTATTGCGCTGTTGCCCGCGACGCTTATCCGCTCGGATCTGCGTGATGGGCGACTGGTCCAAGTACTGACGCAGTACCAGCGTACCAGTCATGGTCTGCATGTGCTTTATCCCAGTCGGCAACATCTGCCGCCTGCGGTGTCGGCATTCATAGCGTTGGTGATGGAGAAACTCAGGGACAAGGCGTTTCCCGCGCAATGAGCCGCCGTGGCGGCACATTGCATGCTCTGGGTCATTTCAATTTCGAGGTCATGTAGATCAGCCGGACCGTCGCGACGGTAATGGCTTCTGCGTCGTTCTTGATGTTTTCCAACTGATCGCTGTCCACGTTGCTGTCGCCTGCGTTTGATTCAATCAAACGGGTCACGTGGTACAGGTTCTGAGTCACTTCGTGCAGGTTGCCGTGCAAACGCGCAACAACACGGTTGAGCGGCGCGCAGGCCTGACTGTTCTGAGCCGCTACGGCGGGTGAGCCAAGGCCGGTCACCACGTAGGCTACATCTACGCCCGCATTCGAGATACTTGAAAGGTAGTCTGCCCGGGGAGAGCGAATACCATTTTCGTAGTTGCCCTGAGCGTTGGTCTCCACGCCGCCTATCGCACCCAGTGCGCTTTGCGAAAGTTTGAGGCGCAGGCGCTCCTTTTTCAGCCGTGGTCCGATCCCTGTCATCCGTTTGTCCTCGATAGACTGTCCGCTGCAAGCCAAAGGCTTGTTGCCACACATCAGGGTTAACAAGCGTTACTGGCATTGACCGATAAGGCATTCCAACAGACCCGGAAACCGAGCATTCGGGTCGATCAGGTACTAACGTGCCAGACAGACCTCGGAGTGTACGTAGGAATTAAACAGGGTGATACATTTTTGTACGGACTTGAACGCTTTTAAGCGGCGGTTTTGCAAGGCTTTCTGCAGCGATGCTGCCTGAAAACGGGAGGTCTTTAATGGACCTCCCGATAGGCTTACAGGCAGTGAGAGGCGGGCTGTGCGGTCCAGCTCGCGGCAGTGGCGGCGATCTTGTCAGCCAGTCGGGACACGGCTTTCTGGTGGGCGATAATGAGACTTTCCATGCCTTCCCCGGCCTGTTCACGAATCACGCTGCTGCAAGTCAGGCTCTTGCGCTTGCTCCCGGCGGTAGCGCCTGCATCGCGAAGCCCGAGCGTCCAGACCACATCGATCAACGCATAATTGCCAGGCATCGATTCGAAGCGGCGTACATCTGTACGGATCGAAAGCACCGGCTGATCGCTGTTTTTCGGCAGGCCAGCCATGTCGCGACTGCCGAAATGACGTTCAAGTTGCGGGGTCAGCGCATCATGAAACTCGTCGCCCAGCGGCGAGCCCCAGCGTTCGGTGTCCAGAATCGCGAGGCTGCCGTTGCCCTGGCGAACCACCAGTGGCGGCTGGTCAACCTGAACCGGCATCAGTACCGGCAGCATCTCGAACTGGAACGGCATGGGTCTGGCCGCTACGCTGCTGGCCGCGCCCATGGGCGCAATCAGGGTGTAATAGTGGGTCTGCGTCGATGTGCAGGCACCCAGGCCCAGGGCTGCGGCAAGTACCGCCAGTTTCAGGCGCAAGGTCATTGTTTTGGCTCCAGATCAATGGCTCGGGAAGAGGACGGGGCGTTGAACGAGCGTGGGGCTGCATCGCCCGTGCGACCGCGAATCAGCGATTCTGGATGGCGGCTGAGGAAGTCGGTCAATACCCGTACCGAACGAGCGGTGCGCTGCACTTCATCCAGCGCCTGGCCCAGCTGTTGACGCGCAGGCGAATCTTCAGCGAATGAATCGTTGGCGGTGCCCAGCGTTTTTTCAGCCTGCTGCAAGGTGCCACGCATCTGCGGCAGCACGCTGCTGTTCACCTGTTTGAGGGTTTTCTGCAGTTCGCTGAGGCTGCCATTCAGGTTCTTCGCAAGGTCGTCGATCGGCAGTTTGCTGAGCTTCTCGACGAACGCCTGCAATTGCTCCTGCAACTTGTCGAAGCTGCCCGGTACGGTCGGGATTTCCAGCGGACGGGCCTTGGCATTGAATGCCACTTTCGGTGCCTTTGGATCGAATTCCATGGCGATGTACAACTGGCCGGTCAACAGGTTGCCGTTGCGCACCTGAGCGCGAAGGCCATTGGCGACAAACGCTCCCAGCACTCTGGCGGATTGTTCTTCTTCATCGCCCTTGCCGCCGAGTTCCTGCAGTTTCGACTCGGCCGCACCCAGGCGCTTGGGGTAAATCACTGCGCCCACGATACCAGGGAAGGTCTTGGTCGCCGGGTCGTAATCCAGATCGACCGACACCACCTTGCCGATATTGACGCCCAGGAAGTCCACCGCTGCGTTGACCGTCAACCCGCGAAGCGACTGATTGAAGCGCATGCGGATGTAGCGTGGCTCCCCATCGGGAGGTGCCAGTGCGGTGGCCTGATCATCGAATATCTTGAACTCGGCGTTCTCATCGGCGAGTTTCGAGTCCGGGCTCCAGTTGGGCTCGCGGAAGGCAATGCCGCCGGAGATGATCGAGGTCAGCGACTGGGTATTGACCTTCACCCCTGACGCGCCAACCGTGATGTCGACCCCGCTGGCGTTCCAGAAGCGTGTGTCGGTGGTGATGTACTGATCATTTGGTGCGTTGATGAAGATCTGAATATCGACCCCGCGACCATCCTTGGACAACTCGTAGCCAACCACCTGACCGACCTGAATGCGTCGATAGTAGATCGGTGAGCCAATGTCCAGAGAGCCCAGGTCATCGGTATGCAGTTTGAAGCGCTTGCCTTTTTCACCAAAAGTGACCGGTGGCGGCGTTTCCAGACCGGTAAAGCTGGTTTTGGTCTCTTCGGAGCTGCCCGCGTCGGCACCAATGAAAGCGCCTGACAGCAACGTGTCGACGCCCGATACGCCATGTGCGCCGATGCGTGGTCGCACCACCCAGAACTGGCTGTCGATTCTCGTGAACGGCGCGGCGCTGGTGTTCAGGTCGATGCTGGCCAGTACATGAGTACGGTCTTCACTGAGGGTGATATCGGTGACCATGCCGATAATCACGTTCTTGTATTTGACCTGGGTCTTGTTGGCCTCAAGGCCTTCTGCGGTCAGGAAGCTCACGGTGATTTTAGGGCCGATGTTCATCCAGTCATGCAAGGCCATGGATACACCAATGATCGCGGCAACGATCGGCACCAGCCAGATCAGCGAGACGCGCAGGCGACGACGTTTGACTTCAGGGCGTGGCACTGAAGCAGACGGGGGGAGGGTATTGTCAGACATCTTCAACCTCTGCGTCCCAGATAAGCCGGGGATCGAAACTCATGGCGGCGAACATCGTCATCACCACTACCAAGCCAAAAAACAGAATACCGATCCGCGGCTCGATGGTGCTGAGCTCGCGAAACTGAACCAGAGACGCCACGAGGGCCACAACCAGCACATCGAGCATCGACCAGTAGCCGATCAGCTCGATGAAACGGTAAAGACGTGCGCGTTCGCGCATCGCCCAGGTGCTGCGGCGCTGACACGTGATCAGCAGCATGCCCAGCACCAGAAATTTGAGACAGGGCACCAGAACGCTGGCGACAAAGATCAGGATGGCAATGTCCCAGGAGCCGCTTTCAAAGAACTCCAGTACGCCGCTCATGATGGTGCTTTCACTGCGGTTGCCCAGCAGATTGGTGTACATCACCGGCAGCACATTGGCCGGGATATAGAAGATCAGTGCGGCAATCAGGTAGGCCCAGGTGCGGCTGATACTGTTGGGCTTGCGTTTGTGCACCGGTGAGTCGCAGCGCGGGCAGCGCGTAGCGTCCTCCTGGCAGGCGTAACCGCAGGTGTGGCACAGGCAGAGCTTGTGTTCATGGGCGAAGGGAATGCCGTTCATTGCGGCGGCACTCCCAGTTCATCCCACAACCTGCGGATGTCCTTGTTGGCGATCAGCAGAATCAGCACCATCAGCATTGCCATGGCCCACAGGCCGACGCCGGGGTGCACGTCGAGCATTCCGGACAGCTTGATGATCGCCACCAGAATACCGAGCATGCACACTTCGAGCATGCTCCACGGCCGCAGGTGTTCCAGAGCGCGCATGCAGGCCCTGAAGCCGGGGGCGATGACGCCTTTGTGCGCGTGTACCAGCACCCAGAACAGCAGAGCGATCTGTAAAAGCGGCGCAAAGATAATCGAAAGGCCGGCGACCAGCGCAATGATTGTGATCCGCCCTTGAGCAAGGGCTTCAACCGATTGCCAGAGCGTGACCTCGTTGGTCAGGCCTTTCATGCTGATGCTGATCACGGGAAACAGGTTGGCGAACACAAAAAGCATGGCCGCAGCGACGGTCAGCGCCAGTAGCTGCTCGATGGTCATTCGGTGGCCGCGACCGAGCAGTGCCTCGCAACGCAGGCAGAACGCTGCTTCACCGGGCTTCAGCGGTTGCGCTTCGTACAGCGAGTCGCAATGCTCGCAAATGATCAGGCCAGAAGAGTGTTCAGTAGGATGCACAGTGCTCATCGACGCCATTGCTGCAGAGGTAAGGGGTGAGAACGCGAAGCACGAAAAGATACCTCGTTAATGGCAGTGTGAAGCGTTTTTTTTTGTACAGTCCACGCCAACGAATCGGTACACGTCATTG
The DNA here is from genome assembly GCF_001466905.1 of Pseudomonas sp. ICMP 3272. Classification (NCBI taxonomy): domain Bacteria; kingdom Pseudomonadati; phylum Pseudomonadota; class Gammaproteobacteria; order Pseudomonadales; family Pseudomonadaceae; genus Pseudomonas; species Pseudomonas sp. ICMP 3272. Next base: position 196,921 of record NZ_LKEK01000042.1, on the reverse strand, counting down.
ACCGCGGCGGCGGTGGGTGGTTCACATGTCATAGCGCCATTATTCCATGCAGGAGCACATGCAGGAACAAGGCTGGCGAATATGTCGGCAACCGATGCCTTTGACAGTCATCTGCAAGGCATCGGTCGCCGGATTTTTTTCGGGCAGGCCTGTCCTAGAGCTTGCCGGGCTTTACGCGTTGCTTGAGGAACCCGAGCAACTGGCGGGCGGACGCTGGCACGTTGTGTTCGTCGAACGTGAGGCAGATTTCTCTGGCCTCATCCTCAATGGTGATCTCGTACTGATTCAGATCCCGCGCCTGATCATTGAACGCGCTGCTGGACTGATTCAGGCCGCTGTCACTGACCAGCCGCTGCAGTTGCTCGGCTTCTGGCTGCTCAAGGGTGGACGTATCGACTTCACAGCGTTTGACGGCACCCGCAAAGCCGCCGGATTGCACTAGACAGACCTTCATTTCAAGCACCTTTGTGGTGGTTGCACTTCGGCTAAACCTTGACCCCGACTTCCTTCCAGGCCGCTTGTACGGCTTTTTTGGCTTTTGGGCCGAAACGTGAGTCCGAGGCGATTTTTATGCTGGCTCTGGCGCAGTCGACAAACTGACTGTCAGACGCCAGCTCCAGCATCGTTTCATACCAGATTCTGCCCGCCACTTCCCAGGCATTTCCGCCCAGCGCCTTGGCAACCAGCACGAACGCCCGATTGGGGATGCCCGAATTGATGTGTACGCCGCCGCGATCCTTGGCGCCAGTGTACAGGTCGGCCATCGTTGCCGGTTGCGGGTCATCGCCCAGGTCTGGATCGTTGGAGTAGGCGGTGCCCGGTTTTTCCATGTCGCGAATGCCCCGTCGTGTAGGGGCAGGAACTAACAATTCCTTGCCGACTACCCAGTCCGATTCGGCGGCGCTGGTGCCCTGTTTCCATTGACGCACCAGCATGCCGAAGACATCGGCGAAATGCTCGTTGAGTGCTCCGGATTGTCCGCGGTAGTCCAGGTTCGAGGTGAAACTCTGCACCCCGTGGGTCAGTTCATGGCCTATTACTTCCAGGCTGCCGGTGAAGCGCTTGAAGACCAGATCATCACCGTCGCCATACGCCATCTGGCTGCCATTCCAGTAGGCGTTGCTCAGCGGTACGTGGTCGCCATTGAAGTCCACCTCGGCGACGTGCACCGTAGACACCAGCGACATGCCACTGTCGTCCAGCGAATTGCGCTCGAACAGTTCCGCGTAGAAATCGTAGACATCGCCGGAACCGTCGTAGGCTTCATCGGTTGCCTTGTCGCCAGTCGGGGCTTGGCCCTCCTTGCGAGCCACAGCGCCGGGAAGATCGTCGGTTCCCTTGGCATCGTGAATCACGCGGTGCTTTCGACCGTCAGGCGATTTGATCGCGTGCATGGAGGGCATGGTTCGGGCTGAAAGTCTTGATGCCAGGAACGCCGAGCTGCTCGTCAGATTGGCAATGGCCCGGGCGCTGACCAGAGTCTTGGGGGACTGCGCCATACGCTCGAGCATATAAGGCGGAATGAAGCAATGCAGGGGGTTACGGTCGTCGCACATGATGAACTCCTGTTCTAATGCACCAACGGCGGCAAGCCATCGGTCAACATGGTCGCAGGCGTTTGACACTTCATGTTGCGTTTATATGCAAAGAAATAGCTGATCACATGACCAGTGATCGCAAAAAATATAACTGATTGTTGCGAGAACAGCGCATGGCCAGTGCCCAATGCCCTTTGGCCGGGCATGCGACACCTCGACACAGTCCATCAACGGGCGTTGCGGGAATGTTAGACTCGCGCCACTTCAGACGAGGAGCAGACCTACGTGCGCAAGACGGTAATGATGATAGTGGTACTGGCTCTGGCCGGATGCGATGCAGGCAGCTCGCGTGCGCCCGCCAGGGAAAAAGCCCAGGATGCGGCTCTTACTGCTCCGGTCTCCACGCCACAGTGGTTCATTCAGATGAATTCGCGCGAGGCGGTGAGCGATACCAGCGCCTGGCTGCTGGAACGCAGCTACGCCCCCGTCATCGTGGATATCGACGGTAAACAGCAATTATTGATCGGACCTTATGAAAGCCAGGCCCAGGCCGAGGAACAGCGCGTGTTGTTGCAGGCCAAAGTGAGCAAATCCCACCGGTTTGCCGAGCCGTCGGTGGTACAGCACGCCCGCTTAAGGTAATTCATCAGACCTACACCATCGTTGCAGCAGCATCAGGCATTGCGGGCCCGTGTCCAGGCCCGCGATGCGTCTCATCAGCGGCTGTCGATCAACGACGACCCAGCAGCAGGCCGACTACCAGGCCGAAGCCTGCAGAAATAGCCACGGTTTGCCACGGGTGACCACCGATGTAGGTTTCGGTCGCTTCAACGACTGGTTTGGTGCGGTCGCGCACGCTGGCCATCGAATCCAGTGCCTGCTTCAGCTTGAGGCTCAGTTGTGCGCGCAGTGTTTCTGCTTCTTCGCCAACCAGCGCAGCGCTTTCCTTGAGCAATTTGTCGGATTCTTCGATCAGTGCCTGCAGGTCACTGAATGCCTGATCCTTGATTTGATCGGCAGCTTGTTGAGCAGGGGTCTTACGAGCCATGGGTATCTTCCTTTCAAGTGATGGCAACAGTGATCAATGGAGTCTCGCGCATCCTGAAAAGTTGCAATTGCTTGAATGACCCGACGCAAGACTCTGCAGGTAACGCCCCTTACGGGTGTAAGATGCAGCCGTTTTTAGCCGTAGGTGACTGTGATGAGTTTCAATCTGGCCAATCGGCCGCTCCCCGAACGTACCGCTCTTGAAGACGAGAAATCCCGTTTGTTCGACCTCTGGCAGAGCAATCTGGGCAAGGCCAAGAGTGAGGCTGCACGCTTGATGGGCGAGCGCGCCAAGCGCAAGGGCAAGTGGTCCGAATGGGTACGTTCCGAACTGGACACGATGAGCCCGCCGGAATACGCCAACATGGTTCGCAGTGAAGTGAATCGTCTGGTGGCGGCGAGCAAGTAGCCCGCGACAGCGACCCTCGCATTTGGCGGTGATCGTTGCTCGTGCCAGCGTTGGCATGACGGTTACAAACTTCCGTTCCTCATGCACTTGCATGGGAATGCCTTGCATGCCGGGCTGACCAGGCCTTTTGAGAACATTGATGGCCCAAGCCAGCGCAAGATTCACCCAGGGCAGCGTAGCGCGCCACATCGTCGTCACCGCCAGTACCAGTGCCTTGAGCCTGTTTGCGGTTTTTCTCGTCGACATACTGACGCTGGTCTATGTCTCGATGCTGCATGACCCTGTGCTTCTGGCTGCGGTCGGCATCGCCAAGGTGCTGATTTTTTTCAACAGCGCGCTGGTGACCGGCGTGATCATCGCTGCGACTTCGGTATTGTCGGAACGCATCGGTCATCGTGCGGTGAAGTCCATCCCTCGATTGACCGGCAGCCTCATGCTGATGGTAGTCACGGTCGCCGCTCTGGCGTCTGTCACGCAGTTGGCGCTGGTGGTGCCGATTACCCACTGGCTGGGGGCCGAGGCGGCCACTTACGAGGCGGCGCGCAGTTTCATCTGGCTGACACTGCCTTTTACCGTGCTACAGGCCGTGATGCAGATGTCGGCGCAGATGCTCAGAACCACCGGTGATAACCGTCGGGCGCTGGCAGTGGTGCTCTCAGCGGCCGCCACGCTGGCGGTCGCAGACCCGCTGTTCATCTTTGTGCTGGACCTGGGGCTGAACGGCGCAGGCATCGCCTTTGCCATATCGGCAGCGGTGTCCGCTTCCATCGGCCTGTATTGGGTGCGCAGCCGCATAGGGATGGTCTTCACACGCAATCTGAAACTGCTGCGCCTGCATGCCGTGCGTACCTTCAGGCTTGCGCTTCCTGCCATGGCGGCGAATCTGGCGACACCGGTCGGTTTGGCTTATCTTGTCGCCTCGCTTTCGGCATTCGGCACCTCCGCCCTGGCCGCCATGGCAGTGCTGGATCGGGTCCTGCAGTTTTCGTATTGCGCCTTTTTTGCTTTGCCCGGCGCGCTTGCCCCGGTGCTTGGCCAGAATATTGGTGCGAACCGCGATGATCGCGTACGTTCTGCGGTCATCTTTACCCGGCGGCTGGTGGTCTGTTACGGGCTGGTAGTCTGGTTGATGCTGGTGCTGTGTAGCGGCATGATTGCCGATCTCTACCAGCTAGGAGCCGAGGCCCGCGCTGTGTTCATGGCCTTTTGCTTGTGGGGCGGCGGCCTCTGGGTTTTGATTGGTCTGGATTTCGTCGCCATCGCCGTATTCATAACCATGAACAAGTCATGGTGGGTGGCGGTGTTTGCCTGGCTCAGGGCAACAGCGGGTACAGTGCCCTTCGTATTCGCCGGTATTCACTGGTTCGGCAGCAGTGGTGCATTGCCTGGCATGTTTACCGGTAATGCGATCATTGCGCTGATCTCCATCACCACAGCTTCACTGACAGCGAAGCGGTTTTTTACCAGCAGGGCCCCGGTTACCAGCATCGGGGTACATTGAATCAAGGCGTTATCAGGTTTTTATGGTTATCGAAGAATCAGGGAATGAATCCGAAGAAACAGCTGCGCCCAAGCGCCGCCGTGCGCCCAAGGGTGACATGCGCAGAAAGGCCTTGCTGGATGCCGCCACGGTTGTTTTCGCCAGGGACGGCTATTCGAGTGCATCAATGCGCGAGGTTGCATTGCTTGCCGGCATCACCACCGTCGGCCTGCTGCACCATTTCCCCAACAAGGAAGCCTTGCTCGCTGCGTTGCTGGAGCGCAGGGATCAGCGGGTTACGTCACGCTTTCAGGATCTGGTGACCGAACCGACGCTTGAAGGGTTTCTGAAATTTCTGAAGCTGAGCATGAGCTTCAGTATCGAGAATGCCGACGAGTGTCAGGCGGCACTGCTGATGAATACCGAGAGCCTGTCGAGGTCGCATCCCGCATGGGAATGGCATCGCGAGCGATTCCAGCTGACCCATGAGCATGCACGCGGCCATTTGCAGGCGTTGATAGAGGCGGGGGAAGTGCGTGCCGACATCAATGTCAAAGCCCTGGCCCAGGAAATCTTCTCGGTCATGGACGGTTTGCAGATTCAGTGGCTGAGAAGCCCGCAAGACGTCGACGTCATGGCGGTTTTTGATATCTACGTTCAGCGTCTGGGCAGGGATATCAAGGCTCATCCCTGAGCCTTGACGGGGTGCATCAGTAAGTCTGTGCCGCGCTGACCTGTACTGCCTTGCGCAGTGGCAGTGGCAGCGGGTTGCTGTCACGGGTGGTCAGTTTTTCCGGGTACAGGGTGATCAGCGTCCTGTTGAGGGTCAGGTTCTCCGAGTCTGCACCCACGAGAATCTTGAACTTCCCGGCGTCCACGTCCCAGCTTGCCGTCTTGTCGACGTAGTAGGCCAGGGAGCGGGAGTCTATCGGTACGCTGACAGTCTTGCTCTCGCCGGGTTGCAGGTACACCTTGGTGAAGCCCTTGAGCTCTTTCTCCGGACGGTCCACCGCAGGTTTGACCGGCTGCACATACAGCTGTGCCACTTCGAAGCCTGCCTTGTCACCCGTATTGGTCACGGTGAATTTAACGTCGATTGTCGAGCCCGGCGTCAGCACGTTGGTCGACAGTTTCAGGTCGCTGTAGCTGAACGTGGTGTAGGACAGGCCATAACCGAACGGGTAGAGCGGCTTGGCGTGTTTCTTGTCATAGCCGCGATAACCCATGTACAGGCCTTCGCTGTAGGTCATTTCGGTCAACGGGTTGCTGCCGCGATAGGCAGCCGGATCCGGATAGGAGGCGTAGCTTGGGTTATCCTCGATTTTTTTGTCGATCGTGACCGGCAACTTGCCCGACGGGTTGACCTTGCCATAGAGGATCTCGGCCAGCGCCTGACCGCCTTGCTGGCCCGGGAACCAGGCTTGCAGCGTAGCGCCCACCTTGTTTGCCCAAGGCTGCATGTTGGCCACGCCGCCGCCGTGCATGACGACGATGGTGTTGGGGTTGGCCTTGGCAACGAAGCTGATCAGCTCAGCCTGTTGATCGGGCAGATCGAAACCGTGGTCAGAGCCTTCGCCTTCGTTCTCAGACGTGTTCCCTGTAGCAACCACGACTGCATCGTATTTCGACAGGTCTTTTGGCGGACGCAACGACGCCCAGCTCATCTGCACGCCCGTCAGGCTACCCAGCACAGGGATAAAGTTGCCTTGTACACGCTGATATTCCAGCTTCACGCTGTAGGTCTTGCCAGCCGACAATGCTGCGGTTTTCCCCGACGTTGTCAGCGCGTTCACGACGTCACCGGAGTAAGGCACGCCATCGCTCTGCAGAACGAGTTCATCGTTGACCCACAGTTTGTAAGGGCCGTCTGCTCGCACCTTGAACACCTGAGCGCCCGAGACGGTTGGTTTGATGGTGGTGGTAAACCGCGCCGAGAATGCCCCGGGTGACGGGCTGAAGCCAGACACCGCAGTACTGCCTGCGTTGGTGACGTTGCTGCCGGTGGTCCAGTTCAGGTTCAAGCCTGGTTCCACGCGCGTCAGCACCGGGTCGCCGGAAAAACTGGTGTTGGAGAAGTACTCGGCTTTTACCCCGACGTTGCTGATTCCGTTGTCGCCGGTTGCTGGCTGATACCACACCGAACTGGCCGGATTCAGGCTCATTTCCGAAAGGTAGGTGACATCGGAGCTGCTGGACGCCAGTTGCTGCAGGCCGCTCAGCTCGGTTACATAGCTGTTGGGCGGCGAGTTCGCAGTGCCAAAAGGAGATGCAGGGACATCGTGGGCCCAGTTGCCAATCACAGCGATTTTCGCCGAGCGCGCCAGCGGCAGCAACGGTTTGCCCGCAGCGGTGTTTTCGTTGCGCAGCAATACGATGGATTCGCGCGCGGTATTCAGCGCAGCACGCATGCCGTACTCGGGATGCTCCAGGGTCTTGGCGGTGTTGAGGTTTTCCTGGAGGTCGTAGCTGACGATGGCGCGCAGGTTACGTTTGACCTTGTCGTCGATCACGTTCTGGGTCAGTTGCCCGCTCCACAGGTAAGGCAGCAGTTTGGCTTCGGTAAACTGCAGGCCGGATGGCATGTCGATGTCAGTACCGGCCCATGCGCCCTTGAACGCATCGTGAATGGCGTTGAAATCACTGATGACCATGCCCTGATAGCCCCATTCGCCCTTGAGCACTTCAGTGATCAGGTGATGGTTTTCACAGGCATAGTCGCCGTTGACCTTGTTGAAACCGCACATGATCGAGGCGACATTGGCGTTCTTCACCATCGACTCGAAGCCCGGCAGGTACAGTTCACGCAGGGTGCGCTCATCGACCTTGATGTCGACTGCCTGACGATTGGCTTCCTGCTCGTTGGCCAGGTAGTGCTTGCCGCTGGCCTGGATGCCCTGGGCCTGAATGCCGTTGACAATGGCCGGTGCCAGTACCGCGCCGAGGAACGGGTCCTCACCGCTGACATATTCTGCCGAACGACCGTTGTAGGGCGTGCGGTACAGGTTGACGCCTGGCGACAGCATCTGCTGGCCGCCGGAAATCCGTGTCTCATAAGCGATGGCCAGGCCGAATTCCTTGGCCCGGTTGATGCTCCAGGTCGCTGCCAGCGCAGACTGCGAAGGGTATTGCGCGCCGAACGTGGCGTTGTTGACGTGTACCCCCATGGACGAGTCATACGCCACGGTGCCCTTGATGCCCCACTTGAGCAGGGACGGGATCATGTGGCCGTCGTCGACGCGGGTGAAGTTGATCTTTTCCGACTGGTTCATGTTGTCGAGAATCGAGCTGACGCGCGCTTCGACTTCGTTGCCGGTCGCCGGGGTCACGGCGGCGAGTGCCAGGTTGGCCTGCATGACGCTGAACGTCAGCAGACTCAGGCCCAGGGTCTGTTTGAAAGCTGACAAGGCAAGTGTCCTTCCGGTCGATGTGATCGGTTGATTGAGGTTGTTCATGGTCGTTGTGCCTGGGCAGGGGCGTCGTCAGTGTCCACCGGCGCTTCGAGCAGGGACGACGAACTCTGTTGTTGAGCCGGGTTGATCTTGTCGGCGCCTGATAACTGGTCGCGCTTGGCTTCCACCTGCGTCCGGATCTTTTGATCGGACACAGCGGTATTTGTGCTGGAAGTTGAGTCCGCTGACAGTGCGCAGACACTGTGCGCGCACAAAAGTACTGCACTGAAAACAGACAGCATGGTTCTAGTCATCGATTGCATCTCGATTAATGGTTTGCAGGAGAAAACAGACGGCTGTCGCAATGACACATCGCTTGGCTGAACAGTAAGTCCAGCGAGACAGTAAAAAGTTCACCGGTGGATAAAGTATTACTAACCCTGTTTTTATTAAATGATGTCAGTTGGCCTTCATAAGAATTTTCTTGAGGAAAAGCAAGTGGGTTGACGATTTTTATAGGGATAAATAGCTATTTTGTCGTTTAAACTGGTTTTATTGGTTAGAAATATCATGATTTTTAGGTTTTAATTGCTTTTTAATAAACCTAACTGTCGTTAGGTTTAGTGATCTGGTAAGCTTTGCAATCTAACGCTTTTGCGTGCGTCAAACATAAGCGACTTATAGTCTGTTCAGGTCGTTCCTATAAACTATTGATGGGCTCAATGGTTGTTTTTTAATGCGTTTCAATAAATAGAGTGTTCTGCGAAGTGCGCAAGAAATGACGCTTTGTGAACAGCTTTATTTAGAGTTAAGCGTGTATTGTGCAGGTCGGGAAGAACGGTATCGGGTGTCCACTGTTTTGCGCGTCAGGCTTCATTACGTTAAAGGCAAATGCGGTGAGTTACGAATGTCCACGCGTTGACCTCGCGATCTTGAGCATCGTCAAGCGATCGTGCTCGAACAAACCTCAAAAACTTACGTTTGGTCAGATCTACCGGGAGCTGGTGCGCGCGTACGCTCGTGCGCCGGCCATCCACGTTTGTATTGGAGCGGTCGACACGCTGGTCAGGGAGGGGCTTCTGATCTCGGCAAGAGTCCTGGAGCCCGATCAGTCATTTCCTTATACCCAGCACATCATCAGCGGCCTGACCGAGATCGGCGCAGCCTCGCTTGCCAGCTGTGAAGACCCTGTAGTCAATCAGCGCAGTGTCACTCGCTATACGGCAGCGAGAGATAGTACTGGCCCAGTTCGGTCAGCTTGCCCTCAGCGTCCAGCAAGCTGGAAAAGTGCGGGTCCGGGTTCATCCGGCCGGTGAACCACGCGTACCTGAACACGTCCGGGCGCTGTTCAAGCGTGGCGACCATCTCGGCCATCTGCTGCTTCTGCTTTTCGACCGTATCAATCTGCGCACCGTCATCCAGGGCGTGCCAATTGGCAAACTCGGTTACCCAGAAGGGTTTTCCGTACTTCGACAGCCGGTCAAGCATTCCCGGTAAACCATAGTCGTACCAGTGAAAAGCCAGGTAATCGATGCGCGGGTCCCGATTCTGATTCATTGATCTATAGGCTGTGTAGAAGGCATCGAGCCACACCACCGGGTCGCCGTAGCCCGGCATGGTTCCCCAGTTCATCGCTGGCCCCACCAGTTTCACGCCGGTTTGAGCCGCGATCTGTTCCAGCCTCGGCCAGAAGCTGGCCGCCGCTTCGGGCGTCATGTTGGCCTGGTCGAGCAGATTCGGCTCATTGATCACCAGCAAATAGCGGATGGCGGGATGGGCCAGCAGGTATTGCTTCAACTGACCGTCGTCAACGTTGCCGTTCCATACCATCGGGATGAAATCCACACCGTACATCGACGCATAATCGTACGACGCCAGCCGGTCATGGGGTCTGGGACTCCAGTTGTACCACCAGCTCACGCCCGAAGATAACGCACTCAGGTCGGCGGGCAGGGCGACGTCGTAGGCAATGCCGCGCTTGGCGCTTTTTTCTGCAGCCCATGTCGGTGCCGTGCACAGGCTGAGCATCAGCATCACAAGGGCCAGAAAGGTCGGGAAAAAGCGTGCTGACGGGTTCTGCGGAGTCATTGGCAAATCTTCCTTGAGGGTGGGGAGACGCAGGGCATGCGCAGCAGTCAGCCAGCAGAAAGCATGCCATCTGTATCTTCCCGTTTACCCTGCCAGAACCCGGACAGGCATTGCCACCCATAATCACTTGTTACCAGGGATCTCCCTCGGCCTGGCGCAAATCCAGCGTGCCGCTGTCACTGAAACGCATCGTGCCGAACAGGCCGCCAGCCAGTTTGCCGCGAAGCGTATAGGGCAGATTGTCCAGACGCTGGCTCTGACTGAGCCCCAGCGCCTGGCGCAAGGCGGCGAACGCCGACACGCTGACCGGCACCACCAGCACTGCCTCGGAGAAGCGTCCTACGGTGCCTTTCTGGTTGCTCACACCAGAGGCGAGCAGCTTGCCGTTCACGTCCAGATCCAACGCCACACCGGTGTAGTTGATCTCGGTTTCGTTCGGGTTCTGCACCCGCAATGTGACCGCCATGCGCAGTTCAAGTCCTTGCCCGGGGACGGGTTCGATACCGACGACGTTGATCGTCAGCGGGTCTCGATGGGGGATGAGTGCACACGCGCTCAGACCAAGGATAAGCAGGCCTGAGAGCAGGGCGCGGATCGGGCGTAGCGACATTCGTGTGCTCCAGCGTCGGGTTCAGTCATCTTCAGACCTCGTCTGCCATGAGAGATTCGTCCTGTCGGGCGCAATGCCGGGATACCCGCTAATCTGCCTCTGTTTCAACCATTGCGTCCGCAAGGCAGCAGGTTGATGATTCGACCGTTCCTATAAAAACAAGACTGGAGATAATCATGTCCATCGAAAGGACACCCCTTCATCAAGACCCAGTGGTCATTGTCAGTGCTGCGCGCACGCCCATGGGCGGTTTTCAGGGTGATCTGCAGAGCCTCAGTGCCACAGAACTGGGTTCGATCGCCATCCGCGCAGCCGTCGAGCGGGCAGGCATTGAAAGTGCAGACGTGCAGCATGTGCTGTTTGGTTGTGTGCTGCCGGCGGGCCTCGGTCAAGCGCCCGCTCGACAAGCTGCACTGGGGGCCGGGCTAGGCAATGCGACGTTGTGCAGCACGGTCAACAAGATGTGCGGTTCTGGTATGCAGACCGCAATCATGGCCCATGACCTGTTGATGGCAGACAGCACGGCAGTGGTAGTGGCTGGCGGCATGGAGAGCATGTCCAATGCACCTTACCTGCTGGACCGCGCGCGCAATGGCTACCGCATGGGGCACGGCAAGGTGCTGGACCATATGTTTCTTGACGGCCTTGAGGATGCCTATGAACCGGGCCGGTTGATGGGTACTTTCGCCGAAGACTGCGCCGGGTTGAACGGTTTCAGTCGCGAGGCGCAGGATGCCTTCGCTCTGGCGTCACTGGCCCGCGCGCAGGAGGCCATTGCTGACGGTCATTTCGACGCCGAAATCGTTCCGGTGCAGGTCACCGTGGGTAAAGAGTCCAGGCAGATCATTCACGATGAACAACCGCCCAAGGCGCGTCCGGACAAGATCCCGACGCTCAAACCCGCTTTTCGCGAGGGTGGTACGGTTACGGCAGCCAACTCCAGCTCAATTTCCGATGGCGCCGCAGCACTGCTGTTGATGCGTCAGTCCGAAGCGCAGCTGCGAGGGTTGCGGCCCTTGGCGGTGTTTTACGCACACGCGGCATTTGCCGACCAGCCGGGCCTGTTTCCAACCGCACCGATAGGTGCCATTCAGCGTCTGCTGAGCAAGACAGGCTGGGCGCTTGACGACGTCGATCTGTTCGAGATCAACGAAGCGTTTGCAGTTGTGCCGCTGGTAGCGATGAGTGAGCTGGGCCTTGCGCACGAGAAGGTCAACGTCAACGGCGGGGCGTGCGCGCTGGGGCATCCGATAGGCGCTTCGGGCGCGCGGATCATTGTGACGTTGTTGGCGGCCCTGCAGCGCAGGCAGCTCAAGCGCGGGATGGCGGCTATTTGTATCGGTGGTGGAGAGGCCACTGCTGTCGCCATAGAAATCATTGATTAGGTAATTTATTCAAAGGCTTACGAGTTTTTGTAAATGTAGATTCTAGATTTTATGGCTGTGCGCGGTTATTAATTTAAAAGGATATTTATCAATGTCTTACGAGACAATTCTAAGTGAGATTATAGGTAAGGTTGGCGTGATCACGCTGAACCGTCCCAAGGCACTGAATGCATTGAATGCTCAATTGATTGACGAGCTGAACCATGCACTCGACCAGTTCGAAGCAGACAGTACCATCGGCTGCATCGTGCTGACCGGTTCGGAAAAAGCCTTTGCTGCCGGTGCAGATATCAAGGAAATGGTCGACCTGTCCTACCCGCAGATCTACCTTGACGACCTGTTTCGTGAAAGTGATCGGGTGGCCGCGCGGCGCAAACCCATCGTGGCCGCAGTGGCCGGTTTTGCGTTGGGTGGCGGTTGTGAGCTGGCGTTGATGTGCGATTTCATTCTGGCGGCTGAAAACGCCAGATTCGGGCAGCCGGAGATCAATCTCGGTGTATTGCCGGGCATGGGCGGGACGCAGCGTCTGACTCGCGCCGTCGGCAAGGCCAAAGCCATGGAAATGTGCCTGACCGGTCGCCTGATCGATGCTCACGAAGCCGAACGTGCCGGGCTGGTTGCGCGGGTAGTGCCACTTGAACAGTTGCTGCCGGAAGCCCTCGCGGTAGCGGCGGTGATCGCCGGCAAGTCCCTGCCGGTGGCGATGATGGTCAAGGAGAGCGTCAACCGCGCGTTCGAGGTCAGTCTGGCCGAAGGCATCCGGTTCGAGCGCCGGGTGTTTCACGCAGCCTTCGCCAGTCACGATCAGAAGGAGGGCATGAACGCGTTTATCGACAAGCGCCAGCCGGATTTCAAGGACTGCTGATCTACGCGACCCAGAATCTGGATGTGCTGTGCATCAATGTGCAGCTCTGCCGTCTGCCCGCGAACAATCAACTCGCTGTCTGTTGTAATGCGCAGGTGCTGGCCGCTCGCAAGACGAATGCAATCGGCTGGTTCTGCAGACAGGTCGCCGTGCCACAGACTGTCTTGCGACGCGTGTTCAGCTGGTGACAGGGCTGCGCAGATGACCGGGCGCTCGGGATTATTGTCCAGGTAACGGACCAGTACGCGTGAGCCAGGCAGCAACTGATGAATCTCGCGGCAGGCGACCAGCGCCATCGCCCAGCGCGGGTTGGGGCGGTCTGCGTGGTGTTGCGCTTGCCAGTCGAAACGAACCGGTCGGTAGCCGGGCTGTTCTGCGTACGTGTCGCTGTCTTGCAGCGTGGCTATATGATCACCTGTGGCGGCCGGTCGAGAATGTCTGGCTGAAGGGCGAAACGGCATCGCCCAGGGGATGGCCTTGAAACGGTTACCATAGCCATTGCCTGATAGCTGTGCGGCTGCGGGCGATGTGCGCTGCTCGTCGGTGAGGATGCGCAGGATTGCCAAGGCATCATGGGCGGCGGCACCTCTGAGCACCTGTAATTGCCGACCCGCGTGCAGCACTTCGGTCAGCAACCATTGATCGTTAAGCAATGGCTCCGGGTGATCAAGCACCTGTATGACTTCGCCACTGCGCAAGCCAGACCGGTTGCTGCGCCCGCCGACGTCGCGCCGTTCACAGCGCAAGCGCTCCAGCTCGCGCATGCCGCGCTGGCGACTCAGCGCCTCTTCCTGGCTGATTGGGCCGCGAACGCCTGACGGTTGAAATGCATGATTGGCTGCGGGCGTTGTGGCGTTCTCGTCGTGCTTTGACGAGGGAGGCTGCGTCTGTTTCAGGCCTGGAGCGGGTTGTCGCGAAACGTCTGGAAGCGTCAGTACTTCTGCCATGTGCAAGAGCGTCCCGGTCGATGTGCCTGACTGTTCCTGGGGCTTGAAGCGAAAGGGTACGGGCTGTGCCGGAAAGCTTGCAGAGTCATCCGAGAACACCAGCCGATGGCCGCTCTGACGATGTTCGAAACGGAAATGAATGCCTTCTTCTTCGCACAGGCGTTGCAGCAGGTGCAGATCGCTTTCTTCGTACTGGATATGCAGCGGTCTGGTCGGGTAAAGACCGTTCATGTGTTCGAAGCGGTAAGCGTTTGCGCCAATACCGTGTGTTTCAAGCAACTGAGCGATCAACTGAGGAGGCGCAATATCCTGATAGATGCGCCGGTGCCGATGGGCTGCAAGCTTGCCAAGGCTGGGCATCAGGATCAGGTGATAAAGGCTCACGCGAGCCCCACTGTGGATTCGGGCCGCATGGCAGATCTGGCCATGCACGCCGCTGCGACGCTCACCGAACCTCAAAAACGCTTCTCGGTGCAGCAGGCTGCGCATATCCAGAAGAGGGTCGCCGATCAGCCAGATGTCGAAGCGATACGCTTCATTGAGAGCGTCACGGCCGGTGAAGCTGATGACATGCAGATCCGTCTGGCAGCCGGTAATCGCCAGTATGATTGGCATTTGCAGGTCCTTGCGCATCTGCGGGGCTCTCTACCTTCAAAATCAGGGTGCGCAGGTTACGGAATACCTTGGCCTAAAAGCATTGCTGCAAGGTTTTTCAGAAAAAGACTACAAGCAGTGATGGAAAGCGGATGATTGCCGTCGGCCCGATTGGCAGCCATCTTGGCGAGTTCGTTCGAGCAATGTGCGCGGCGGGGGTTTCATCTGCCGTGATCGCGTATAAAATGCGCCGCGCCGGACAGGGTATTTGCCGGTGACCCTTTTTCAGCGCCTTGCCAGCGCCGCGCTCTGTCAGTCATGCAGACGCAGGCGGCGAGGTGCCTAGCGAATCAAGAGAGCAGACATGGGCGCACAGTGGAAGGTCAAGCATAAAGAAGCGGCAGCCAATGCCAAGGGACGCACGTTTGGCAAGCTGTCCAAGGAGATCATGATCGCCGCACGGGCTGGCGCAGACCCGGACATGAACTCGCGTCTGCGGCTGGTAGTGGAACAGGCCAAAAAGGCTTCGATGCCGCGCGAAACCCTGGAGCGTGCCATCAAGAAAGGCGCAGGCCTGCTGGGCGAGAGCGTCAACTTCGAGCGTCTGACCTACGAAGGCTTTGCGCCACATCGCGTGCCGGTGATCGTCGAGTGCCTGACCGATAACATCAATCGTACGGTCTCGGAAATTCGCGTGCTGTTCCGCAAGGGCCAGTTGGGTGCTGCGGGCTCGGTTTCGTGGGACTTTTTGTATCAGGGCATGATCGAGGCTGTTCCTGCAGCAGCGGATGCCGACCCGGAACTGGCGGCAATCGAAGCCGGTGCCCAGGATTTCGAGCTTGCCGAAGAGGGCGCCACGCTGTTCCTGACCGAATCCACGGACATGGATGCGGTCTGCAAGGCGCTCCCTGAGTTTGGTTTCACCGTGCAATCCGCGCAATTGGGTTATCGCCCGAAAAGCACCGTGGATGGCCTGACCGAGGAGCAGATGGCCGAAGTCGAAGCGTTTCTCGAAGCCATCGACAATCACGATGACGTGCAGAACGTTTACGTGGGTCTTGCAGGCTGATCACTGTGTAATGGAGCGCGTTATGCGCTCCATGCTTTTATCTGTAGAAGAATCTCCGCCAGTGACGGTCGTCGCTGGCAATCAGGCTGCACGCAACTCGCCTGAAGCGCCTTTAGCCCCTCGATGACGTTCTGGTTCTGCTCATCTACATCGCAGCGCTCCAGCAATTCTCCCAGCAAGATACCGAATGCCCGTGTTTCGATGCGCTCCAGCGCCTTTCCCTGTACCGCTGACGGGTGAAACGACGCCGCGCCGAAGTCGCTCAGCAGGCAGTTGCCATCCTCTTGCACAAGAATGTTGTGGCCATAAAGGTCGCCATGCGTGATGCCGTTGGCATGCAGGTGCGCAGTGGCCGACCCGATGCCTTCGGCAATACGTAACAGCACCGGCAGCGAAAAGCGCGTTTCGCGGGCATAGACATCGCGGGTACAGGATTCCAGGCTCGGCGGCCCGGCAAGATTGCCGAAGTCGGGCGCTATCAGTTCCATGACCAGGCCACGCTGTTGATCGGGATGCCCGCTGATTTGCCCGAGCACCTCGATCAGGTTGGCGTGACGGCCAGCGGCGATGCAGGCAGCCATTTCATTGAGCGGTGAGCCATCGCTGGTGACATTGCCCTTGTAGAGCTTGACCGCCGTCATTCGCTCATCGTTTACATCCTGCCATAGCGCCTGCTGAATGATCCCGGAAGCGCCTTCGCCCAGGCGCTGACCGATGCTCAACTGGTGCCACGGGATCTGACGGATCGGCTCGGCCCGGTGCTCGGCGCACAGTGGATTGTCGGCATAGGCAAGCCATGCCAGGGCAGGCAGGCTCAGCAGCCAGTCCGGCAGCTCGGTCAGGCGATTGGCCGCAATGCGGATCAGCTCCAGGTTGTGGCAATCAGCGAGGGTCGCGGGCAACGTACGCAAGCGGTTGCCAGCGAGCATGAGCTTTTGCAGGTCCGGACGGCGGCCCAGTTCATCAGGCAGGTACTCGATACAGTTATCGGTCAGTATCAGCCAGCGCAGGCGCGGCGGCAGTGCTGCGGCGCTGACCTGTTCAATGCGATTGGCCTTGAGGCCTACAATTTGCAGCTGCTGGCATTGGCCGATGCTTTCCGGCAGGTGCGTGAAGGCGTTGTCTGAAGCGAACAGCACGCGCAGCCGGGTAAGGCGGCACAGGTCGTCAGGCAGCGAAGTCAACGAGTTGCCGCTGAGGTTCAATACTTCCAGGGTGTCCGCCAGGTCGAATACCTCGACCGGGAATTCGCTCAGGCCGCAGGAAAGGTCAAGCCGTTTGATACCTGCCAGCTTGCCGGCGCGTAGATCTGCGAGGGTGTGCATGAATAGGCTCGGTCATGGATATCGTACAAGGCGCGCATCATAACGGGTGTTTCAGCCACTGACTGCTGCAAGCGTTGCCTCAGCTCAGGCAGCGCTCCACCCATTGACGCACGCGTTCGGGCGTGGGGGCCGATTCGGAGTAAAGAATCCGGTAGATCATCGGCGCAACAATGGCATCAATCAGGTCGTCGGCGGTTGGCGAGGCTTCGCCGCGAGCAGTCGCACGGTCAATCATGACCTGCAATTGCTCACGGACCATTGCCGCGCACCTGCCGACACAGCCAGAGGTGCTGGCAACCACATCACGCATCAGGGCGCGACCTGGGGTCGAAGACATTTCGTCGAGATACATTTCGCTCCAGGTCAGCAGGTCCTGGTGCAGACTGCCTTGATCTATTGGCGCATCTGGGCGCAGATGCTCAATGGCGGCGTCTGCCAGCAAGGTGGTCAAGTCACCCCAGCGGCGATAAATGGTCGACGGCGTAACGCCTGCCCGGAGCGCGATCATTGGCACGCTGAGCGCCGAACGATCATGCTCCAGCAACAAATCGCGGACCGCGCGGTGAATGGATTCCTGCACGCGGGCGCTACGGCCTCCGGTGCGTACTGCTTCTTTGATAGCCATACGGCGGACCTTAACACAAAGTATTTGCTTTAAGCGCTTCTGCGTCGCACACTCCGCAAAAGCTAATTTATGGCTTTAACAGGTTGCATTGGCGGAGAGCGTATTCATGTCCCTTTCTTCACAAGGTTCGACGCTATCAGACCTCAAGTCTGATGGTCGGGCGCGAAGCCACCTCGGGTTTCTGGCTTTCACCACACTGTGCTTCTTTGCCGCGTCCAGCACACCCACGCCGCTTTATCACCTCTATCAGGAGGCATGGGGCTTCTCTTCCGGCGTGCTCACCCTGATTTTTGCAGTGTATGCATTCAGCCTGTTGGCTGCCTTGCTGATCGGCGGCTCGTTGTCTGATTACCTGGGGCGGCGACCGGTGATTTTCGGTGCCTTGCTGCTGCAGATCGTTTCGATGCTGCTGTTCATTTTCGCCAGCGATGTTACCTGGCTGATGGCCGCGCGTCTGTTGCAGGGGTTTGCTACAGGGCTCGCCGCCAGTGCATTGGGGGCTGCCTTGCTGGACAGCGATTCAGTCAAAGGGCCGCTGATCAACAGCATCTCGCCCATGCTCGGCATGGCGGTGGGTGCGCTGGGCACGGCACTGCTGGTGCAGTTCGCGCCGTTACCACTGGTGCTGGGTTACTGCTTCCTGCTGGCCGCCTTTGTGGCGCAGGCGATTTACCTTGGTCGAGTGGCGGAAACCGTCAGCCGCCAGCCAGGCGTCTGGCAATCCCTCAAGCCATCGCTGCACGTTCCGCAGCAATCACGGCGTATGTTATGGCTGGTACTGCCGGTGGATATAGCAGCCTGGGCACTGGGCGGCTTTTTTCTGTCGTTGAGCCCGTCCTTGCTGGCAGCGGCGACTGGCTCAAACTCGCCACTCAACGGTGGCCTGGCGGTTGCGGCGCTGACGCTCAGCGGCGCACTGGCAATTCTGAGCTTGCGTCAGCGCGAGCCGGTGCTGGGGTTGTGGGTAGGTGCAAGCTTTTTGCCGCTCGGGGTGGCGGTCATTCTGCTGGCGGTGAACCTGGGCATGTTGTGGCTGTTCTTCGTCGGTGCGGTGGTGGCGGGCATCGGTTTCGGATCAAGTTTTCTCGGTGCACTGCGCATGCTCATGCCAACCGCGCATGCCCATGAGCGGGGAGGGCTGATGTCGGCCTTTCTGGTGCTTAGCTACCTGGCCTTCTGCATACCTGCACTGGTTGCCGGGTTCTTTGCCCACTCGGCAGGGCTGGTGATGACCAGCAATGTCTACGGAGCAGTGGTGATCACGCTGGCATTGATCGCCTTGGCGAGTTTGATCGTGCGCCGTACGGCCAGCAAAAACAAAAATGCCCACGTTTGAGTGGGCATTTCGGTTCGCCGACAGGCAGGAGCCCTCAGCGCAGGTCGTTAACCATCTCGGCCAGTACGGTCAATACATCCCCGGCCAGTTGCGCGGAGCGTTTGCCCGACCAGCCTGTCACCGTGTCCGGCGCGTTATCGTGGTCCTTGAACGGCATCTCCAGCGTCAGCGCCAGGCATTTATAGCGTTCGCCCACGGCATTTGCCGCCAGGTTCATATTGGCCTGGCCGGGCGCGCTGCGCGGGTAGCCGTAGACCGTCTGGAAGTTCTCGCTGACCTCGCACAGACGGCTGCGAAAGCGCTCTTCAAGCTGGCGTTGATGCGCGGTATACCCCGGGTTGCCCTCACACGCGGCGGTGAATACGTACGGGATTTCCTCGTCACCATGCACGTCGAGGAACATGTCCACGCCGTATTTTTCCATCTGCTGCTTGATGAAGAAGACTTCCGGGCTTTGTTCTTCAGTGCTGTCCTGCCACGCGCGGTTGAGATCCTTGCCGTTGGCATTGGTACGCAAGTGGCCATGAAAGGCGCCGTCCGGGTTGACGTTTGGCACCAGATACAGGTCCGCGTTGGCGAGTAATTGCTGCAGCACTGCGTCGTCTTTTTGCTGAAGGCGTTCGATCACGCCTTCCATGAACCATTCAGCCATGTGCTCGCCGGGATGCTGCTGGGCAATCATCCAGATCTTGCGCTTGCCTTCGGCGCCGTCACCTTTGCGCAGCAACTGAATATCACGACCTTCGACACTTTTGCCGACAGCCAGCAAGTGTGCGCCGGCTTTTTCCTGCGCCTGTCCGATCAGCCGGTCATGGCGTTCGCGGCTGTAGGGTTCGAAGTACGCAAACCAGATCTGCGGTTGATCAGGCGCAAGGCTGAAGTTCAGTGCCTTGCCGTCGAAATCAGACGCTACCCTAAACCAGTTCTCATGGTCGTAGGACGCCACGGCGTGGTAGCCGGTCCAGGCACTGTTGAAGGTGGACTCGCTGGCATTGGTCAGGCTGAAACCATAGGTCTGACCGACGTTCAGGCCTTCTGCCTTGAAATGAAACCACTGGAAATGCGCGCTTTGCGTGTCTGGCCGGATCGCCAGGCTTATATGCGCCGGGTCGCTTGCGTCGAGAACCTGAATATTGCCGCTGTCGAAATCTGAACTGATCGTGAGGGTCAAGATGGGTGCCTGCGTACGTAGATGCCTTTTCAGGCAGCTACTGTACACCGATCAACCGGGCACCTTGCGACGTAAACTTCATCGCAACGGTCATCCCGCGTCAGGAAATAGCCTCGGCTGTGACCATCAGGCTGCAGATGAATGCCGTCAGCAGGCACCACACCAGATACGCACGACGCTTGCGCCGATGCCAGCCGGACGCTCCGAGCAATAGGGCGGGGGCCTGCAACTGGCGCCACATGCGCTCGCTGTTCTGGAAGGCTGAAAGGTGCGCGGCATCGGCGTCCAGCCAGTGGCGAAATTCGATGCGTTCGCTGGCCGTTGTAGCAGGGCTCTGCAAGTGCACATACCAGCGGCTGGCCTGATCCTGAATGGCACGGCTGTCATCGGTGCTCTGAAGATGTGCCTTGCCCAGTGCGCGAAGCATCGCGCGCTCTACCCGGGCGATATCGACATCCATGAAGCGAGCGATGTCGGCATACGCCAGACCATCAAGCCGGCTGAGCAGGAATATCTGCCGGGTACGGCGCGAAAGCTTGCCAAGCCGGTGGCCGAGTTCGATGACCTGCGGCGTGGGTTGCGGCTCAGGCAGGCGGGCGGGGAGGTGCAGCAAAGAAGGGAGCTGATTACTCATGATGTATCGCTCGCTGATCTTCCATGGGGATTGTTCCTTGCAATGACTGGCATCGTCCGTGACAAGGGTAGACTAGTGAATACGAGAATCATTCTCAAGTGAAAAGTTGCAGCATTTACTTTTTTATATGCCGTATCCGGCCATTTTCGCTGCAAAAACATAACCCGTATCAGGGTTGCTTTGCTATGATCCGCGCCATTGCTACACACCTGCGCAGTACCCAGACTTCATTAGCCTGAAGCAGCGAAACCAAAAGAAAGAACCAAAAAAAAGACCCGGCAAAAAGCCGGGTCAAAAACCGTGATTAGCCTGATGAGGAGATAATCAGGAAGCCGACCTAAGACTTCCAGGTTATCCAGCGGATCTCGCGACCCGCTGATGCAATAATAATCATTATCATTTGCAAGTCAAATGTTTTTATTGCCCTCATCGATACAGATAATCCGCCAGCGCCTGCTCGGCGGATTTTTCTTTTTCGTTCCCACCCGACACCCTCTAGTCCAGCGGCAACTCCGTGGTGCGTTTCACCGTGCTCATGGCAATGTTCGAATGGGCCTCATGTACGTGCGGCAACTGCAGCAAATGATCGCGCAGAAAGCGCTCATAGCTGGCGATGTCCTGAGCAACCACCTTGAGCATGAAATCCATCCCTCCGGCCATGGTGTAGCACTCCAGCACCTCCGGGTGGCCGATGATCGCTTCTTCGAATTCGGCCAGATAGCGCCGGCCATGGCCCGACAGCTTGACCTCGACAAACACGGTCATGCTCAGGCCGAGCTTCTGAGTGCTGAGCAGGGCGACAGTGCGTTCTATCACTCCGTCTTCCTGAAGCCGGTGGATGCGCCGCCAGCAGGGCGATTGCGATAACTCGACCCGTTCGGCGATTTCTGCCGCAGACAGGCTGGCGTCATGTTGCAGAAGACGAAGAATCTTGCGATCGATGGGGCTCAATTTAGGCTGCATGAATTGACCTTGTTTTTTGTTCTGGCCGAAAAAAGCATGCTCAATATCAGCAGATTTGCACGCATTTAGAAAGAAAAAGCCTCTTTGCTGCTGGCAGTCTAGTGGCAAGGCTGCCGGGTTGGACCGTCCCGGCGCAAAAGCCTGACACCTATAAGAACAAGACAAGAACAAGAGAGGTATCCGCATGTCTCTGGCTGATATTCGTCTGGATGATAAATACCGGCTTGCCACCGGCAATCTGTACCTGACCGGCACACAGGCCCTGACCCGCCTGCCGATGTTGCAAAAGCAGCGCGATGAGGCGCAGGGCCTGAACACTGCCGGGTTCATCTCTGGCTACCGCGGTTCGCCGCTGGGTAATCTGGACAAGAGCCTTTGGGACGCCAAGGACTACCT
This sequence comes from Pseudomonas sp. ICMP 3272, assembly GCF_001466905.1. Lineage (NCBI taxonomy): Bacteria > Pseudomonadati > Pseudomonadota > Gammaproteobacteria > Pseudomonadales > Pseudomonadaceae > Pseudomonas > Pseudomonas sp. ICMP 3272. The sequence goes on along the minus strand of NZ_LKEK01000042.1, from coordinate 175,050 downwards.
GCAACAAAACGCCATCCATTTTCAGCCGGGCATCAACGAAGAACTGGCGGCTACGGCCGTCTGGGGCAGCCAGCAGGTCAACCTGTTCCCCCACGGTAAATACGATGGCGTGTTTGCCCTCTGGTACGGCAAAGGCCCGGGCGTGGACCGTTGCGGGGATGTCTTCAAGCACGGCAACTCGGCAGGCGTTGCAGCCAATGGCGGTGTGCTGATTCTTGCGGGCGATGACCACGGCTGCAAATCATCGACCATTGCCCATCAGAGCGAACATGCATTTATTGCTTCGATGATCCCGGTACTCAACCCCAGCAACGTTCAGGAAATTCTCGACTACGGCATCATCGGCTGGGAATTGTCGCGTTACAGCGGTTGCTGGGTGGCAATGAAGACCATTGCCGAAAACGTGGATTCTTCGGCCGTGGTCGAGGTTGACCCGTTGCGGGTCAAAACGCGCATTCCGGAAGATTTCGCACTGCCGGAAGGCGGTTTGCACATCCGCTGGCCGGACCCGCCGCTGGCCCAGGAAGCGCGGCTCAACACCTACAAGATCTACGCTGCCAGGGCCTTCGCGCGTGCCAATCAGCTCAACAAGGTGGTCATCGATTCAGCACAGCCCAGGCTGGGCATCATTACTACCGGCAAGTCCTATCTGGATGTGCGTCAGGCGCTTGAAGAGCTGGGTATCGATCAGGAGCTGTGCGACCGGGTCGGGATTCGCGTGCTCAAGGTCGGCATGAGCTGGCCGCTGGAGCCGGTGTCGGTGCACGACTTTGCCGAAGGGCTGGATGAAATTCTGGTGGTCGAGGAAAAACGCAGTGTCATTGAAGACCAGTTGACCGGTCAGCTCTACAACTGGCCCGTGGACCGCCGCCCGGTGGTGGTCGGTGAGTTCGATGAACAGGGCCGCTCACTGCTGCCGAACCTCAGCGAGCTGACCCCGGCAATGATCGCCAGGGTCATCGCCAAGCGTCTTGCGCCGTTCTACAGCAGCCCGCAGATCGAGGCGCGCCTGCAGTTTCTCAGCGACAAGGAGCAAGCGTTGCAGGCGCCGCTGTTCACCACCCAGCGCACTCCGCATTTCTGCTCCGGCTGCCCGCATAACACCTCGACACGGGTTCCGGAGGGCAGTCGCGCCCTGGCCGGGATCGGCTGCCATTACATGACCATCTGGATGGATCGCGAAACCGATACCTTCACCCAGATGGGCGGCGAGGGCGTGACCTGGATCGGTCAGGCACCGTTCACCGAAACACCTCACGTCTTCCAGAATCTGGGCGACGGTACTTACTTTCATTCCGGGCATCTGGCGCTGCGTGCAGCCGTGGCCTCCAAGGTCAATATCACCTACAAGATCCTCTACAACGATGCCGTTGCCATGACCGGTGGCCAGCCAATCGATGGCGTGCTGCGCGTCGATCAACTGAGCCGCCAGGTGTTCAACGAGGGCGTGCAGCGCATCGCACTGGTCTCCGACGAGCCGGACAAGTACCCGAGCCGGCAGGATTTCGCGCCGATTACCACCTTCCATCATCGGCGTGATCTGGACAGCGTGCAGCGCGAGTTGCGTGAGTTCAAAGGTGTGTCGGTGATCATCTACGACCAGACCTGTGCGACTGAAAAGCGCCGCCGTCGCAAACGCGGCACCATGCCTGATCTGGAAAAGCGTGCGTTGATCAACCCGGCCGTATGTGAGGGCTGCGGCGACTGCGGGGTCAAATCCGGTTGCCTGTCCGTGCAGCCCAAGGAAACGGCGCAGGGCCGCAAGCGCGAAATCGATCAGAGCGCCTGCAACAAGGATTTCAGCTGCGTCGAAGGTTTCTGCCCAAGCTTCGTCACCGTGCATGGCGGCAAGCTGCGCAAGCCTGCATTGCCCACGCAGGTCGAGGCGTTCGCTCGCTTGCCCGAACCAGTACTGCCGTCGCTGGAGCGGCCGTTCAATATTCTGTTGCCGGGGGTTGGCGGCACAGGCGTGACCACCGTCGGTGCAATGCTGGGTTATGCCGCTAATCTGGAAGGCAAGGGCTGCAGCGTGCTGGATCAGGCCGGTTTGGCACAGAAATTCGGCCCGGTGGTCAGCCATATCCGTATTGCAGCGCGCCAGCAGGACTTGTTCGCGGTGCGTATCGCAGCCGGCGAGGCGCACCTGCTGCTCGGCTGTGACTTACTGGTGGCTGCCGGTCCGGATGCAATCGCCAAGCTCGACAGCAAGATTTCCCACGCGGTGGTCAATAGCCAGCAAACGCCGACTGCCGAGTTTACGCGCAACCCGGATGCCGTGTTTCCGGCCGAGGCCATGAAGCAGACCATCATCGAGGCGGTCGGCGCTGCGAAGACCCACTTCGTCGAAGCCACATCGCTGGCCACCCGGCTGATGGGCGACAGCATCGCCAGTAACCTGTTCATGCTCGGTTACGCGTTTCAGCTGGGCCTGATTCCGCTGACCTCGGCGGCCATCGAAAAGGCGATCGAACTCAACGGGGTGGCGGTCAATCTCAATCAGCAGGCGTTTCTCTGGGGCCGTCGTACCGCGCATGATCCTGCGGCGGTCGAAGCCTTCGTCAATCCGCAGCAGAAGGTCAGCGAGCCGCAGCAGCCAATGGACCTTGATCAGCGTATTCAGAGCAATGTCGAAACCTTGAAGGCGTATCAGAACGGCGCCTATGCCAAGCGCTATGTGGAGTTGCTGCAACGTGTGCGCGATACCGAATCACGCGTGTTTCCCGGTCAGCAGCCGATGCTCTCTGAAGCGGTTGCGTTCAACTATTTCAAATTGCTGGCCTATAAGGATGAATACGAAGTGGCACGGCTGTACAGCAACGGCGAGTTTACCCGCCAGTTGGAAGCGCAGTTTGAAGGCGATTATCGGCTGGAATTCCACTTGGCCCCGTCATGGTTGGCAAAACGCGATCCGCACAACGGCCTGCCGCGCAAACGCAGTTTCGGCCCCTGGATGCTGCGCGCCTTCAATGTATTGGCGAAATTCAAATTCCTCCGTGGCACAGCGCTTGATCCTTTCGGCCACAGCCTTGAGCGCAAACAGGAGAGGGAGCTGATTGACGGTTACGTGCGTGACATCGAACTGATTCTTCAGCACCTGCAAGCACAGAATCGCCATACCGCCTTGAACCTGGCACGTCTGCCGGAGCGAATTCGTGGTTATGGCTATATCAAGGAGAGCGCCATGAAAGCGGCGGCATTGCAGGCCGATATTCTGCGCAAGAGCCTGGAAAGTGGCGAAGTGGTTGCACCGAAGTTGTACGAGGCGGCTGCCTGACGGAGAGATGCTTCGCATCGACTGGTCGCAGCGACCGGGGTGATCCGCTGTGTTCTGCGCCCGGAGTATCGCCTTCGCCAATATCAGCTCGGTCTGAACAGGTGTGCATGCCCGGCGCGGTACAGCGAGGACTCGCTGAAGGTGTCGTCGGCAAGCACACGTCCGACCAGAATCAATGCCGTGCGGCGAAAGCCTTTGGCCTGCACTTTGTCTTGAATATCCGCCAGTGTGCCAACTGCCCAGTCCTGATCTGGCCAACTGGCACGGTGCACCACGGCAACCGGGCAATCGGCTCCGTAATGTGGAACGAGCTCGTCGACAATCCGCTGCAGGTTGTTCACCCCCAGATGAATCGCCATGGTTGCCCGGTGGCTGGCCAGACTGGCCAGCTCCTCGCCGCTGGGCATTGAGGTCTTGTCGGCATAGCGAGTCAGAATCACGCTTTGCGAAACATCCGGCAGGGTCAGCTCGACGCCCAGCAGCGCAGCGCAGGCAGCGGTCGCGGTGACGCCGGGAATGATTTCGAATGGAATATTCAGTTCCCGCAGATGGCGGATCTGCTCGCCGATGGCGCCATACAGGCTCGGGTCGCCGGAATGCACGCGAGCAACGTCCTGGCCTTGCGCATGCGCGGCCTTTATCAGTTCAATGATCTGCTCCAGATGCAGCTCGGCGCTGTTGGTCACCTGCACGGCCTGATGACCCTCCAGCACGGCGAGCGGCACCAGTGAGCCTGCATAGATAATGACTGGGCATGTGCGAATCAGGCGTTGCCCCTTGACGGTGATCAGCTCGGGATCACCAGGGCCGGCACCGATGAAATAGACAGTCAATGAATTCTCCGGAGTGGATGAGCGCGGGGAGATTATCCGCTGTGTGCAGGGCTGATTGCCAAGGCAAATGTGGCGTGGGCGCTTTTCTGCCGTTCGATCAGCAGGGTGGCGGTGCCGTCTCCCAGTTGCGCGGCCAGCGCCAGTGCCGAACCTTCGGCGACACCGTGACAGCCGGTGGTCTGGAAGACCTGCGCAGAACGATGGGTGAGGTGCAGCTCCCACGCGACCAGTTGCGCTGCGTTGAAGAACACCAGCGGCACTGCCAGTTGCCCGGCCAGTTCAAGCAGGCCCGGTTCCTGGTCTTTCAGATCAATACATGCCAGCGCAGTGACGCTGGCAATCTCCAGGTCGATTACGCGAAGGCTGTTCTCGATCAGCTCGCGCAACGTCGCTGCAGAGCAACCGCGGCGACAGCCCAGCCCGGCCACCAGTGACGAGCCGGGCTGAACGGTCGGTGAATCAGGCCTGATGCAGGTCGGCATCGTTTCTGCGGAACAGCCAGGCACTGATCAGCCCCATCGCGATCCAGAACAGCGCGTTGGTCAATAGCGAGGCAAGCATGAATTGCGATTCCAGAACTTCGGGTGCCATGCTCTGATGGACCAGCGGCTGTGGGGCGCCGATCACGTGAGGAACGACCAGAATCGCCACGCCCAGCACTTTGAGCAGCCAGTTCTGACCAAATACCAGCAAGGCCAGCCCGGCGGCAGTCGATGCGGCCGTACCTATCCACCAGGCCTGACGCTGACTCAGTTCGGCGGCAGCAGTGCCTGGCAATTCAGGCGGCAGGCCAAGCGTGGGTGCCAGCACAAAAACCGCGAAACCGGCCAGCCCCCACCATACGCCTTGCACTGTGCGACCCGGCGCGCGCAGGGTGTAAAGCCCGGCAAGCATCAGGGCGAAGCCTACCGCGACCACCAGATTGCCGCCCGTGGTGGACAGCACACGTTGCCAGCCGTTTTCAGGTTCCCAGGCCGCTTGGTCATGCGCATGACTGTGCTCGGCAGCAGCGCCGTCGGCATGCTCATGGACCTGTTCGGCAGTTGCGTTCTCGTAGGTTTCGGCCTGCTGGATCAGTGGCACCACCCAGAAGCTTTGCAGCACGGTCAGCAGCAGGGCCGCAAGCAGGCCCGTGAACCCGGCAGTTTGTGCGATTCGCTTGAACATTGTGGAGTCCTTAATGGCAAGGAAAGGCAGCGCTGTGACGGGTATCGTGTGCGGCGTTGTGTACGGCCGCGATGTGCGAGAAACCGGCGAAGTACACCAGACAGGCACCCAGCAGCGCAGCGCTGATGGCGGCTGTCAGGCGTTGAGTGCGTGTGGAGCTGGTAGTGGCGGCGTGGCTGCTGCTGATGGTCGACATGGCGATCCCTCTTGGTGATTGGCAAGCGGGCCACGCGCAAAGAAACCTGCCGGCAGACGCCGAAGGTTTCAACTGCGCCCGCCCACCGCGGGTTTGTCATTGCAACGATGTCGGGCCGGTCTCCGGGCTCGCGAGGGGCTCAAACGTCGCGCGTTCAAGGCCTGCAAGGTCACCTTCCCATGCCGTGGCACAGTGGATAAGACCTTCTCTCGCTTACCGTTGCGGGGGCAGCACCGGACTTGCTCGACAGCGTGAGCGCACCGGTTTCCCGTTTCACCCCGTGAGGGGCACCCGAAACAAGGCGTACAGGAGAGCATGGGCGGCGGGGAATCGTCAATCTGAACGATTGACCTGTCTGCGGTCACTGCGTAGCCTTGCCGGTTCGAGGTTCTCCATGCGTAAAGCGTTACACATGGAGCTAAGACGGGAATGCGGTACACGCCGCAGCTGCCCCCGCAACTGTAAACGATGAGGTTCATTGCACAGCCACTGCTGCGGCGGGAAGGCGCAATGAATGCGTGTTGGCACGGTCTTCATTGCCTGCCACATGTCGCCGTGAGCCAGGAGACCTGCCTCGAACCGGGCTGACCAAAAAGCCTGCGAATTCTCACTACAACCGGGCGGGGTGATCCGGTGGCGATCCGATCCGTGTGCCAGGCACGCGGTTCTCGTCCTGTTTGCCCGCCGCATTGCCAAAGGGCACCTGATGAAAACACTGGCCAAGCTTCCCGTCACCATCGTCACCGGCTTCCTCGGCTCGGGCAAAACCACCCTGCTGCGGCACATGCTCGACAACGCCGAAGGGCGGCGCATCGCGGTCATCGTCAATGAATTCGGTGAACTGGGCATCGACGGAGAAATCCTTAAGCAGTGCACCATCGGTTGCACCGAAGAAGAGGCCAACGGCCGGGTATATGAGCTGGCCAACGGCTGCCTGTGCTGCACGGTGCAGGAAGAGTTCTTCCCGGTCATGCGCGAGCTGGTCGCTCGCCGTGGCGATCTGGACCACATCCTGATCGAAACCTCGGGGCTGGCATTGCCCAAGCCGCTGGTTCAGGCTTTTCAGTGGCCGGAAATTCGCAACGCCTGCACGGTCGATGCGGTGATCACTGTCGTCGACAGCCCTGCGGTATTGGCCGGTACGTTTGCTGCGTTCCCCGATCAGGTCGATGCGCAGCGCAAACTCGACCCGAATCTGGACCATGAGTCGCCTCTGCACGAGCTGTTCGCTGATCAACTGGCCAGCGCCGATCTGGTCATCCTCAACAAGGCCGACATGATCGACGCCGAAGGTCTGGCAGCGGTGCGTGCCGAAGTTGCCGAAGAACTGCCGCCAGCCGTCAAGGTGATTGAAGCCAGCAGTGGTCGTCTGCCGATCAGCGTACTGCTGGGTGTTGGCGCCGAGTCCGAGCTGCACATCGATGGTCGCAAGACCCACCATGATCATCACGACGATGACGATCATGATGACCACGATCACGATGCTTTCGATTCGATTTCCCTGAAATTGCCTCAGGCCGATGAAAAGTTGTTGCTCGACGCACTGAATCAACTGGTCGTGCAGCACGGCATTCTGCGGGTGAAGGGCTTCGCGGCCATTCCCGGCAAGCCGATGCGCCTGCTGATCCAGGGTGTGGGTACGCGTTTCGACAAGCACTTCGACCGCGCCTGGCGCGCCGACGAAGAGCGTGCCACGCATCTGGTGCTGATTGGTCAGGAGCTGGACGCCGTGGCCCTGCAAGCGCAGCTCAACGCTGCGGTTGTCGGCTGATCCCATGCATTTACTGAGAACCCAGCCCGGCGGTTTCGTACCCGACGACAGCATTGCCGATCTGGGCCAGACCCCGGCCGAGCTGGTGATTCTCTGTAGCGGAGACTCCAGCCTGGCGCTGCTGGCCGAAGCTGCCCGCCAGCTTCCTGACGACTACCCGAGCCTGCGTCTGGCCAACCCCATGCAGGTACAGAATCACGCCTCTGTCGACTTGTACGTCGATGAGGTGCTGCGCCACGCAAAGGTCATTCTGATTTCCCTGCACGGTGGCATCGGTTACTGGCGTTACGGCGTCGAGCGGCTGATGGAGCTGGCGGCACGCGGGGTTCAGGTCATTCTGGTGCCAGGTGATGATCGTCCCGATCCTGAGCTGAGTGACCTGAGCACGGTGCCTGCCGCAGAACGCGACCGGCTCTGGCAGTTTCTGCGTCAGGGCGGCTTGCAGAATGCGCTGGAAATGTATCGTTGCATGGCCAGTCGCTGGCTGGACCGGGAGTATTTCTGGACCGAGCCCCAACCGCTGCCACGCACAGCCATTTACCACCCTCGACTGGCGAGTGCGCAGCTCACCGATTGGCAAGCCGACTGGGTTGCAGGGCAGCCCGTCGCGGCGCTGCTGTTTTATCGGTCGCACTTGCAGGCCGCCAATACCGGTTTTATCGACGAGTTCTGCGCTCGCTTGCAGGCACACGGCATTAACCCGTTGCCCATTGCCGTTGCCAGCCTCAAGGAACCCGGCTGTTTCACTCAGGTGGAGAACTGGCTGGACGAGGCTGAAACCGAGCTGATCCTCAACACCACAGGCTTTGCCCAGTCGAGCCCGGAAGCGCCGCATCTGCGCCCGTTTCGGCGCAACGTGCCGGTCATTCAGGCGATCTGCGCGCAGGACAACGAGCCTGCCTGGCAGGCCAGTGAACAGGGCCTTGGTGCGCGCGATCTGGCGATGCACATTGCCTTGCCGGAGCTGGACGGGCGGATCATCAGTCGACCGATCAGTTTCAAGGACCTGGCCTGGCGCAGCGAGCGCAGCCAGTCGGACGTGGTGTGTTACCGCGCCCAGCCGGACAGGATGGATTTTGTCGCGCAACTGGCGCGGCGCTGGATCGAACTGGCGCGGCTGACCAACGGCGACAAGCGTGTGGCGTTGATCCTGGCCAACTATCCGACCCGCGACGGACGCATCGGCAATGGTGTGGGGCTCGACACGCCTGCTGCGGCGCTGAACATCCTGCGCGCCATGCAGGCCGAGGGTTATCCGCTGGCACAGTTGCCGGACAGCGGCACCGAGCTTATCCAGCAATTGCTGGGTGGCGTGACCAATGATCTGGACAGCATCGACCTGCGGCCCTGCCAGCAAAGCATGGCACTGGAGGAATACCTGGCGGCGTTCAACGAGCTGCCGCAGGAAAACCGTGATGCCGTGAATGCCCGCTGGGGCGCGCCGGACAGCGATCCGATGTTTCGCAGTGGCAGAATGATGATTGCCGGGCTGCGCTTTGGCCTGACCTTCGTTGGCATTCAGCCTGCGCGTGGCTACCAGGTCGACCCCAGCGCGGTGTACCACGACCCGGATCTGGTTCCGCCCCACGGTTATCTGGCGTTTTACTTCTGGCTGCGCAAGGCGTATGGCGCTCATGCCGTGGTGCATGTCGGCAAACACGGCAACCTTGAGTGGCTGCCGGGCAAGGGCGTCGGCCTGTCCCGAACCTGCTGGCCGGACGCCGTACTGGGTGCCATGCCGAACATCTATCCATTCATCGTCAATGATCCGGGCGAGGGCGCACAGGCCAAGCGGCGCACCCAGGCGGTGATCATCGATCACTTGATGCCGCCCCTGACCCGTGCGGAAACCTATGGCCCGCTGCGCAATCTGGAACTGCTCGCCGACGAGTTCTATGAGGCGCAACTGCTGGATCCGCGCCGCGCGCGCGAGTTGCAACGGGACATTCTTGAACTGGTCCGTGAAACCCATATCGACCGCGAGCTGGCCCTGGGCGAAAACCTCGACAGTGACGCCGATGCGGCGCTCTGGCTGCCGCGTCTGGACACTTACCTGTGTGATCTGAAGGAGTCGCAGATTCGCGATGGCCTGCACATCTTCGGTCAGTCGCCGCAAGGCCGCCTGCGCACCGACACCTTGCTGGCCCTGCTGCGCATCCCGCGCGGCGACGGGCGCGGCGCGCAGTCGAGTCTGTTACGGGCGCTGAGCAAAGCGTTCGGTCTGGATTTTGACCCGCTGGATTGCGAACTGGCCGAGCCCTGGACCGGCGCGCGTCCCGCTGCGTTGCTGGTGGTCAGCAGTGACCCGTGGCGCACTGCCGGTGATGCGCGTGAGCGGCTTGAGCTTTACGCCGCTGCCCTCATCGAACGCGTGACCCAAGGCGAAGCGCTGCATGACCTGCCGGTCGACGATGATCTGGCACTGATTCTCGACAGCCTGCGTGAAGTGGTCGCGCCGCGTCTGGACGCCTGCGGCCCCGGCGAAATGCAGGGCATGCTCGATGCACTGAGCGGCCGCTTCGTTCCGGCAGGCCCCAGCGGCGCGCCGAGTCGGGGGCGTCTGGATGTGCTGCCCACGGGGCGCAACTTCTTTACCGTAGATGTCCGCAATCTGCCGACCACCACGGCGTGGCGTATCGGTTTCCAGTCCGCCAGCCTGTTGCTGGAAAGGCATCTTCAGGACCATGGCGACCACCTGCGTCAGTTGGGGCTGTCGGTCTGGGGCACGGCGACCATGCGCACCGGTGGTGACGATATCGCTCAGGCGATGGCGCTGATGGGCGTACGCCCGGTCTGGGCGACGGGTAGCCAGCGGGTCGATGATTTCGAGATTCTGCCGGTCAGCCTGCTGGACCGTCCGCGAGTGGACGTGACATTGCGGGTGTCGGGCTTTTTCCGTGATGCCTTCGCCAACCTTATCAAGCTGTTCGACGCTGCGGTGCAGGCAGTTGCCGCGCTGGACGAGCCGGACGACCTGAACCCGCTGGCGGCCAGGGTGCGAGAAGAACGACAAGGTTTTATCGCAGAAGGGTTGAGCGAAGACGAAGCGGCACGTCAGGCGGGCTGGCGGATCTTCGGCGCCAAGCCGGGTGCCTATGGTGCTGGCGTGCAGGGCGCGATCGATGGCCGTCTGTGGCAGAGCCGTGAGGACCTTGCCGAGGTTTACCTGAACTGGGGCGGCTACGCCTATGGCGCTGCCGATGAAGGTACGCCTGCGCGTCAGCGCTTTGCCCAGCGACTGTCTCAGGTACAGGCCGTGCTGCAGAATCAGGACAATCGCGAACACGACCTGCTTGATTCAAACGATTATTACCAGTTTCAAGGCGGCATGCTCGCGGCTTCGGAAACCCTCAGCGGGCAGAAGACCGCCAGTTACCATGGCGATCACAGCCAGCCGGACCTGCCGAAAATCCGCACCCTGAAGGAAGAGCTGAACCGGGTGATACGCTCGCGCGCAGCGAATCCGAAATGGATCGACGGGGCCAGACGTCATGGGTACAAAGGTGCGTTCGAAATGGCCGCGACCGTGGATTTCCTGTTTGCCTTCGACGCGACCACCGAACTGATCGATGATCACCAGTACGCGCTGCTGGCCGACGCCTATCTGCTTGACCCGACCACTCGCGATTTTCTCGCCGAGCACAATCCCGATGCCTTGCGCGACATGACCGAGCGCATGCTCGAAGCCCAGCAGCGTGGCCTCTGGCAGGAGCCGGGCGAGTATCAGCAGGCGCTGGAAGACCTGCTCCTGGACATAGAAGAGAACTGATGACCTTGCCTGACCCGAACATCACCGAAACTCCACATTTTCCGCTGGCCGCTGTGGTCGGCGCCGATGACCTGAAGCTGGCGTTGTGCCTGACCGCCATCGACCCGCGCATCGGTGGCGTATTGATCGAAGGGCCTCGGGGCATGGCCAAATCGACGCTGGCCCGCGGGCTGGCCGATGTGCTGGCCAGCGGTCAGTTCGTCACCTTGCCGCTGGGTGCTACCGAAGAGCGTCTGGTCGGCACGCTGGATCTGGACGCTGCGTTGAGCGAAGGCCGCGCGCGCTTCTCTCCGGGCGTGCTGGCCAAGGCCGACGGTGGCGTGCTGTATGTCGATGAGGTCAATCTGCTCGCCGACCATCTGGTCGACCTGTTGCTGGACGTTGCGGCCAGCGGCGTCAATCTGGTCGAGCGGGATGGTATTTCCCATCGCCATGCAGCGCGCTTCGTACTGATCGGCACCATGAACCCGGAAGAAGGCGAATTGCGCCCGCAGTTGCTGGACCGCTTTGGCTTGAACGTCGCATTGAGTGGCCAGACCCTGCCTGCCGAGCGCAGTCAGATCATCCGCCGCCGTCTGGATTTCGACAGCGATCCGGTTATGTTTTGTCAGCAATGGCAAGCTCAGCAGGACGCTTTGAAGCATCGTTGTGAGCAGGCGCGTCAACTGCTTGCCGGTATCGAGCTGGATGACCAGTCATTGGCAATGATTACCGAGCGCTGCTTTGCTGCGGGGGTCGACGGTATGCGTGCCGATCTGGTCTGGCTGCGGGCCGCGCGCGCCCATGCGGCATGGCGTGGTGCCGACCGGATCGAAGAACAGGACATCGACGCGGTCGCCGAGTTTGCCTTGCGTCATCGGCGGCGCGAGCCAGCCCCGCCACCACAAAACCCGGAAGCGCCGCCGCCCGGATCGTCCAGCAGGCAGGCCGACCCTGAAAGCGGGCAGGGCAGTTGGGGCGAGTTGCCCGCCCAGGCCGTCACTACCGGCGCACGCCGCGAAGTGCCGAGCTGGCCAAAAAAGCCTTAGGCATCCGCCCTCGTATCGCGCAGGGGGCGGATGCCGTTCCCCGTCCTGGTCGACTGGCCACTGGCAGACAAGGGGCCATGCGTGCCGGTGCTGATGGCCCGGTGCAATGGTTGCCCACACTGTTGCGCGGTCAGCCGAAAAGCCGCAAGGACCTGATTCGCCAGCCGCGCAGCAGCCGTCCCAGTGAGTTATTGCTGGTGATTGTCGATGCTTCAGCTTCTACGCGACGCCATCAGGCGTTGAGCCAGGCAAAGGGGCTGTTGTCGCAATTGTTCGACGATGCGTATAGACGCCGCGCGCGTCTTGCCTTGCTGACCGCCAGCGGTAATACGCCACGCTGGCAACATCAGGGCCTGAAAGCGTCATCGGCATTGAGTCCATGGCTGGATGCACTGGGAGCGGGCGGCGGCACGCCACTGTCAGCGGCGCTCCAGCAGGCCAGTGAATGGCTGGCACAGCGGCAAAAACGATATCCGGCCGAGCAGCAGCGGGTTCTGGTGCTGACCGATGGCAGGATCAAGCAGTTACCCGTCCTGCCTGCGTTCAACTGTGCGAGTGTGTTGATCGATATCGAGAAAGGCCCGATCCGCCTGGGCAGGGCGCGGGAACTGGCGTCCAGCCTGGGGGCTGATTATCAGCACATCGATGAGCTGAAACCGGTTTGAGCCATCTGGTCTGGCAGTTCTGCAACTGCGTGCCAATGCTGAAGCATTGGCACGGCAGTCAGTTGCAGTGCACGAGCAATGCTCAACCCTGCATCAGGCTGGCATGGTCCAAGGCTCAAGGTCATAGCCTTCGTTGCTGATTTCAGCGCGGGCCTGTTCCAGAGCGCTGGCCAGTTGCCGCTTGTCTGAATAGGTGCTGCTCGGGATCTGCTTGCGACCGATACGGTTGCTGGTGCGGTCGATCACCGTCAGGCTCAGTTCGCCGTTACCGTCCTGTGGTGCCCAGGCAACACACTGGAAGGGTTCAAAAGCGTGTCCAGCGATCAGAAGTGCATCGTTGAAGCGCAGTGGGGCGTTCATGGTTTTTTCCTCAAGTGCCCATATCAATTCAGTCACGGCGGCGGGCTGACCGTCCGGCTGGTTACTTGTGTTGATGAACGACAAGGGGGCATGAGTCACACCCTTCAAAGAAAAATATGCGAATTTTTTTCAACGCTCGCGCGCGTGACCTTGCAAATAAACATCCTTCAGCGGCTAAGGCGTTAGTGACAGAGGGTTATGAGCGTTAGACCCAAACGGTACAACGCTGCGTCAAAAATTTGCTAGGGTAATAATTGGGCTCGCCAACATGCTGTTTATGAAAAGCTTTTAAAAATCCCACTCCACGTCGGGCGCCAAGGAAACTTCATGCATGGATCGGCCCCAACGCGACGTCTGTTGATCATCGACGGCGGTGACGACTGTCATCTTCTGATTCCTGCTTTGAGTGATGCCGGATGGACGGTGCAGGAAAGCACCTCAGGTTCTACCTTCAATCCCGATCATGACGTGGGCCTGATTCGCCTGACGTCCGGTCATTTCGAACAACTGCCCAGGCTTCAGGAGCTTGTCGCCCACAGCAACATGCGCTGGGTTGCAGTGCTGTCAGCCAACGATCTGCAACGCGAGAAAATCGGCGATTTCGTTTGCCAGTGGTTTTTCGATTTTCACACCCTTCCTTTCGATGCAGCGCGGTTGCATGGCACGCTGGACAGAGCGTTAGCGGCAGGTCGTCCCGAAGTGCAAGGTGGGCTGGCGCTTTCCGAGGCCGAGCCCGAGCTGCTGGGCGACAGTCGGCCCATTCGTGAGCTGCGCAAGCTGCTGAGCCGGCTGGCACCTATCGATTCACCGGTATTGATTCGTGGCGAGCGTGGTACGGGCAAAGAGCTGATCGCACGCAGCCTGCATGTACAGTCTCAGCGACGCGGCAAGCCCTTTGTTGTCGTGGATTGCGCTGCGTTCAGCGGGCATTCGATCCAGACCGAGCTGTTTGGCCATGAAAGCGCTGCGTTTGACGGTGCTCAGGCGCACAGGATCGGGCTGCTTGAAGCTGCTGACGGCGGCACGCTGCTGCTTGACGAGGTTGGCGATCTGCCGCTGGAAACCCAGATGTCGCTGTTGCGCTTTCTGGAAGACCGGCAAATCGAGCGCCTGGGCGGCGGTGAGTCGATTGCAGTGGATGTGCGGGTGCTGGCCGCGACCCGTGAAGATCTTGAAACGGCTGTGCGGAAAAAGCGCTTTCGTGAAGACCTGTATTACCAGCTCAATGTGCTGCAGGTCGGGGTGGCACCGTTGCGCGAGCGTCATGGCGATCTGGCGTTGCTGGCCAACCATTTCGCCCATTTGTACAGTCAGGACAGCGGCAGGCGAGCACGCAGTTTCAGTCAGGATGCGCTGGTGGCGTTGGGCAAGCACGACTGGCCGGGCAATGTGCGAGAGCTGGCCGGTCGGGTACGGCGCGGGCTGGTGCTGGCCGAAGGCAGGCAGATAGAAGCGGCAAACCTGGGCTTGCTGGGCGAAGAAGACAGTGCTGGCAGTATGGGCACGCTGGAGGAATATAAATCGCGTGCCGAGCGTCAGGCATTGTGCGATGTATTGACCCGCCACAGTGACAATCTGAGTGTGGCGGCCAGAGTTCTGGGCATATCGCGACCGACCTTCTATCGGCTGTTACACAAGCATCAGATCAGCTGAGCCCCCAGCAGTTGCGATACAGCCGCCATCGCCTGTTCGCGGCGCTGCGGCCAGTCACCGCCCAGCACTTTATAGGCCTGCCGATGGTGGTCCAGCCATTCCCGGCTGCTGTCGAAGAAGGCCTGGCGTTCGCATAGCTGCGGCTGGCAGCGTTGCCCGTCGCTGATCCAGTCCACGCCCTCGGGTGACAGCAGCAGGTGCAGGTCGTAAGAGCGGCTCAGCAGTTGCTGTTCGATCCACGCCGGACAGTCGCCGAACAGGGTGCGGCTCCAGAGCACATTGCTCAGCAAGTGTGTGTCGAGTATCAGCAAGTGCGGCTCGCTGGCGCGACCGGCATCCTCCCAGTCCAGCTGGCCGCGAGCAATGGCCGGTATATCGGCGTAGTCGGTATCGCGCCCCTGTTGATCGATGAAATGACGTACGTATTCGCCGACCAGTACGCCGCCGAACCGATTCTGTATTTCGGCCGACAGCCAGCTCTTGCCGCTGGACTCGGGGCCGGTCAGGACCAGGACTTTCATCGCGCCAGCGCCAGATCGTTACGCCACTCGCGCCAGCCCTGCACGGCCAGCAGGGTAAACAGCGCATAGAGTGCAGCGGTCAGGTACAGCTCTTTGTAGATGAACAGGCCGACAAAAATCACATCCAGCACAATCCACAGCGGCCAGCACTGAACGCGCTTGTGTGCCATCCACACTTGTGCGACCAGGCTGAAACCCGTCAGTGCTGCGTCGAGCCATGGCTGTGCGGCGTCGGTGAAATGCGCCATGCCAGCGCCCAGCGCGAGGCTGATGACTGCGCCGACAGCCAGCCCTTTAAGCACTGAATGGCTCGGCAGCACAGTGACAGCCTTGACCGGCAGGCCGTCGCCATGGCGAGTCCACTGCAGCCAGCCGTAGATTTGCAAGCCTGCATAGATGACCTGCAGCAGCATGTCTGAATACAGCTTTACGTCGAAGAATATCCAGATGTAGATCACCACCATCACCAGCCCGATTGGCCAGCACCAGGGATTCTGCTTCACTGTCAGCCAGACCGCGATAACGCCGATGGCGGCAGCGAAGAGTTCAAGCCCGGACATGGCGGCTCCTTGGTGAGGGTTGTGAGGGTCGGGGGCGGCGATTGTATGCGCTTCTGCGCGCGGCGTGGAGCTTGTGTTGCGTCAGGCTGCACGTCAGCAGGCTTTGTGCGTGGAGGTCTGCTAGCATTCGGCGCCTTGCATTTGCGCGACTTTCTTCAAGCTTCGTTCAGGCATGCGACGGCATAGTGGCAAGCATTTTTTATACGACAACATTAAACAGCGAGCCTGCGGCATCGCTTCATGGGGGAATGATGGATCTTTGGACCGCTGCTCAGGCGTTGATATTGGGTGTTGTAGAAGGGTTGACGGAGTTCTTGCCGATCTCCAGTACAGGGCATCAGATCATCGTCGCCGATCTGATCGATTTTGGCGGCGAGCGCGCCATGGCCTTCAATATCATCATCCAGCTGGGTGCGATTCTGGCGGTGGTCTGGGAGTTTCGGCGCAAGATTCTTGACGTTGTCACAGGCTTGCCCAAGCAACAGCAAGCGCAGCGTTTCACCCTTAACCTGCTGATCGCCTTCATGCCTGCCGTGGTACTGGGTGTGATCTTTGCCGACATGATTCACCATTACCTGTTCAATGCCATCACTGTGGCAACGGCGCTGGTCGTGGGCGGTGTGATCATGCTCTGGGCCGAGCGCCGCGAGCACACTGTGCGTACCGAAACCGTCGATGACATGACCTGGAGCGATGCGCTGAAAGTCGGGCTGGTGCAGTGTCTGGCGATGATCCCCGGCACATCGCGCTCTGGCTCGACCATTATTGGCGGGCTGCTGTTCGGTCTGTCACGCAAGGCAGCGACCGAATTCTCGTTCTTCCTGGCCATGCCAACCATGGTCGGTGCAGCCGTGTACTCGGGCTACAAATACCGGGACATGTTTCGCCCGGACGACTTCGCGGTGTTTGCCATCGGTTTCATTACCTCGTTCATCTTCGCGATGATTGCTGTTCGCGCGCTGCTCAAGTTCATCGCTACTCATAGCTATGCAGTGTTCGCCTGGTATCGCATCGCCTTCGGCCTGCTGATTCTGGCGACCTGGCAGTTTGGCTGGATCGACTGGGCATCGGCCAAGGCATGACACGCGACCGCGAAACGCAGCGGCCAGCTGGCCGGGGCAGGGCACCGGTCCGGCAGTTGCGCCTGAAGGTGCTGGCGTTCCTGCTGCTGTGTGCGCTACCGGTTTACGGCTCTGCGTCGCTGGGGTTCAGGCAGGTCACGTTGATCCCGGCGCTCGCCTTGATAGTCATGAGCCTGCTGGCGTTTGTGCTCTATCGGCATGACAAGCGACAGGCTGGAAACGGCGGTCAGCGCACGCCGGAGAATGTCCTGCATGCCACCGAACTGCTCGGTGGCTGGCCCGGAGCATTGCTGGCGCAGCAGGTGTTTCGGCACAAGACCCGCAAGGTGCCTTTTCAGGTCGTGTTCTGGCTGATCGTGCTGGCGCATCAGGCGCTGTGGCTTGACTGGCTGTTTCTGGGCAAGCGGCTTTTGCAGCTGTCGCCTTTATAGTTTCAAGCCGATCTGCTGTCGTTTCGGTAGCCTGCCGACCACCAGTTGGTGGGAGCGCGTCAGCAGATCGCGCACTTCATCGTCACTCAGTGTGTGCAGGTCTGCCACGCTGATCCAGTGCGCGCGGGCCAGATAAGGCGCAGGCCTTATGCCGGGCCGATCCACGTAACCCAGAAACAATTCCGGATTGACCTTGAACGAAAGGTCCTGGCCGACCAGGTCCATGACTGCGAACATCTTTTTTTCGGCAACGGAAAACACGCGCACACCGCCCCATTTGTAATCCTCTCGTGCGCCCGGCAAGTCCAGGCAGAACCGGGCGATATCTTCTTTGTTACGGGTCTTGTTCACGGAATGCTCCTTCAAGTGTGGCGTCGAGCGGTAAGCTGTTCGATAGCCGCACGGATATTCGATCAGTGGATTGTATGCTGCTGCGACACTCATTAGTGTGCAGGTTTGTCCTTCTCCGGAGTCTCGAATGTCTGCCGTGCAACTCGCCGATGGTGAACTGAACTACCTGCTCGAAGGCCCGGCCGGTGCGCCGGTGCTGGTGTTGTCCAACTCGCTGGGCACTGATCTGCATATGTGGGACAACCAGATTCCCGCGTTCATTCGTCATTTTCAGGTGTTGCGCTACGACACGCGCGGGCATGGCAAATCGCTGGTCAGCGAGGGCAGTTACAGCATCGAGCAGAATGGCCGCGACGTATTGGCGTTGCTGGATGCGCTGCACATAGACACGGCTTTTTTCTGTGGCTTGTCCATGGGCGGCCTGATCGGTCAGTGGCTCGCCATCAATGCGCCGCAGCGCCTGCGCAAGGTTGTGCTGTGCAACACGGCAGCCAGAATCGGCAACCCCGATATCTGGAACCCTCGCATTGAAACCGTTCTGCGTGACGGGCAGTCAGCCATGATTGCGTTGCGTGATGCTTCTGTCGCGCGCTGGTTTACGCCTTCATTTGCGCACGCCGAGCCTGCTGTGGTCGACACGGTTGTCGGTATGCTGGCCCGCACATCGCCACAGGGGTACGCCGCTAACTGCGCTGCCGTGCGTGATGCCGATTTCCGTGAGCACATTGCCTCCATCCAGCTGCCGGTATTGGTCGTCTGCGGCACTGAAGATGCGGTAACCACTCCAGCGGATGGGCGTTTTATGGTCGAGCGCATTAAAGGTTCGCAGATGATCGAATTGCACGCGGCTCATTTGTCCAGTGTCGAGGCCGGGGAGTCATTCACGGTGCCAGTGCTGGCATTTCTGACAGCCGAGTGAGCTGGCGGGATCTGAAACCCGGTATTGAGAGGCTTGCCAGGGCGCTGCATACTCGCGGCTCTGAAAGCGAGGTGGCCGGGTGTTTGATCTCAATGATCTGTTTTATTTCGTCCAGGTGGTCGAATGCCTCGGCTTTGCGCCCGCAAGCCGTAAACTGGGAATCCCCAAGTCCAAGCTCAGCCGTCGTATTGCCGGGCTGGAAGAGCGCCTGGGTGTACGGCTGATTCACCGCTCGACGCGTACGTTCGCGGTGACCGAGAGCGGCCGCGATTACTACGCTCACTGCGTGGCAATGCTGGTCGAAGCCGAGGCTGCCGAAGAGGCTATTCTGCGTTCCAAATCCGAGCCGCAGGGCAGGGTGGCGATCAGCTGTCCTCCGGCACTGGCGGCGATGGGCTTCAACGAGACCATTGCCCGGTTCGCGGCCGATCATCCGAAGGTTCAGGTGCAGGTCGAAAGTACCAACCGCCGTGTCGACCCGCTGACGGAGAACATCGATATTGCGTTGCGTGTGCGCTTCCCGCCGCTGGAAGACGACGGGCTGGTGGTCAAGCTGCTCGGGCACAGCGCTCAACGTCTGGTCGCACGCCCTGATCTGGCTGCCAGGCTGTCCGCAACACCTACACTTGAGGCGCTATCGACACTGCCCAGCCTCGACACGCCGTCTTCCAACCATGAGCATCGCTGGCTGCTGGAAACGACTCCCGGCAACTATGCTGAAATTCGCCACACGCCGAGGCTGATCAGCTCGGATCTGGACATGATGCTGCAGGCCGCCCTGCAGGGCGTTGGGGTGGCGCAATTGCCTGAATTGATTGTCCGCGAAGCCTTGCAGGACGGACGTCTGGTCGAACTGTTCAGTCAGCATCGGCCAAAGTGCGGCATCGTGCACGCCGTGTTTGCTTCGCGCCGTGGGCTGCTTCCCGCGGTCAGAGGGCTGCTGGATGTGTTTGAGACATCCTTTAAAGAGCTGAGCCTCAGCCCCGACTCGCTTTATTGTTCTCTTCATAGAACGAACAGTCGCATTCAAGACCACTAATCATCTATTGCGATCAAGGATAGGATGCTCGCCACTTGATCGCTAAGTGGCGATTTTCTTTAAGGAGCTACGTTATGAATTTATTGCACCTCGATTCCAGCATCCTCGGCGATCATTCCGCTTCGCGTCAGTTGACCCATGAGGTCGTTCAGGCCTATCAGCGCTCGCATGCCGACAGCCAGGTAACCTACCGCGACCTCGCCAGCGAAGCCCTCGGGCATTTCTCTGCTGCCAGTCTTGCCGCAGCGGGTACCCCTGTAGAAGCCCGCGATGCGGCCCAGCAACAGGAAGTCGACACTAACGAAGCCACCTTGCAGCAGTTTCTCGCCGCCGACGTGCTGGTGATCGGTGCGCCGATGTACAACTTCACTATCCCGTCCCAGCTAAAAGCCTGGTTTGACCGGATCATGGTTGCCGGCCGCACTTTCCGCTATTCCGAAGCCGGCCCTGAAGGCCTGTGTGGCGGCAAGAAGGTTATTATCGTTTCCACTTCCGGTGGCCTGCACGTCGGGCAGCCAACCGGCGTTGGCCATGAAGAGCTGCTCAAGGCGCTATTCGCTTTTGTCGGCATCACTGACCTGCAATTTGTTCGTGCGCACGGCCTGGCCTATGGTGAAGAACCGCGTGCCAACGCCATGACGGCCGCGCAGCAACATATCGAGAGCGAGCTGTTCGCCGCCTGATCGGTAACGGTCTGCACAAAACTCCACAACCCGCGCAGCAGTGTGCGCCGGGCTGTGGAGTTTTTTTGTGCGCGCACAACTGCATGCAGTTTTGAGCGTACTCAACCTTGACAGCTTCCTTACAGGTAAGCGGGCTATTCAAGGACTAAACTGCATCTTCGCGGCACTGTGTTTGCGGTTTTGTGGTGCTTTTCACGATTGCTGAAAAAAGCGGGCGGTTTATGGCCCGGCTTGTGCACTATTTCTGTTTTACACACTCTCATCTGAGTGAGAACGGCGCGCTGGAGCACGATGCTCGACACAAGCGCTGAATGGACTATCCGGGCGAGCCTCCGGATTTGCAAAGGTTGGGCCTTTCGATGGTACGTCTTTGTGCAGTGATGCTGGTTTGCTTGCTCGACAGCCTGATTGCGGTTCACGCTCAGGCTGATGACGTCTGGAGCGCGGGCTATCACGAGCTGAGTTTCCCCGACCCGCTGGATTCACAGCCGGTGCAGGCCATCGCGTTTTACCCGTCGACCGCCAGTGAGCAGTGGAGCACCCTGCACGGCTATCGCGTCGAGGCCGGCGAAGATGCGCCGATTGCAATGGGCCGGTTCCCGTTGCTGCTGCTGTCCCATGGCAATACCGGTACACCGCTGGCGTTGCATGACCTGGCCACATCATTGGCGCGCCAAGGGTTTGTGGTGGTTGCTGTGGTTCATCCTGGCGACAATGATCGTGATCACAGTCGGCTGGGCAGCCTGAGTAACCTGTATGGTCGCCCGCTGCAGATTTCCGAAGCGATCAGCACGGCCTTGCTTGATCCCATGCTGGCCCCTTATCTCAATGCTCGTCAGGTGGGCGTGATCGGCTATTCGGCCGGTGGCGAAACTGCGCTTATTCTTGCGGGCGCGCAGCCTGATCTACAGCGCCTGCGCCAGTATTGCCTCGAACGTCCCACAGACCGTGACGCCTGCAAGACTCAAGGGGAGCTGGTCGCCGATCGCGATGACCTGCATGCCCAGGCTGACCCCAGGGTCGGTGCGCTGATGCTGATGGCCCCGTTGAGCCTGATGTTCGGCCGTCACACGCTTGGCGACGTGCATGTGCCGGTGCTGATGTATGCCGGGGATGACGACCAGTTGCTGGCCATCGACCGCAATGCCGAAGCGCTGGCGCGCAAACTGCCGCAGGCCCCGGACTATAAATTGTTGGCGGGGGCAGGGCACTTTGTCTTTATGGCACCGTGCAGTGACGAACAGCGCTCGAACGCACCGTTACTGTGCAACGACCCTGACGGAGTGGACCGCGAAGACATTCACCGCAACCTGAGCGCAGAAGCTGTGCGCTTCTTCAGCACGGCGCTCAATTCTGCCGACCCTGACCATTCAGGTATGCAGACAGCGCATCACGAATAAGCGCTTTTCAGGCGTTCAGCGAACTCAGAAAGTCGCCAAACCCGCCTCTGGCTTTTGAGTCCAGGCGGGTACTGGTCGTGACCCGCGGGCGGCAGCTCCAGGCGATCCGCGCGCCGATAAGCTCCAGCTGGCGAACCAGATGCACGTCTTCGTGACAGGCCAGTGCCGGAAACCCGCCTGCACTGATATAGGCAATTGAGCTCACGCCCAGGTTGGCACCATGAATGTGCCGATGGCCGTCCCGGTGCTGGTAATGCTTGAGGTAAGCCGCCTGCGCAGCCGCGGAGATATCCTTGTTCCAATCGCCGGGCATGACGGTCCCGCATACCGCATCGGCATCCAGTGCCAGTTGCTCGGCAAGCCAGTCATTCGCCACGGTGCTGTCGCCATCGGTGCACGCCAGCCAGCGCGCACCTCGGTCGAGGAGAAACGCTGCTCCTTCGGCGCGTGCCTGCCCGACGTTGCGGGCCGAGACCTCAAGGGCCATCACCCCATGCGCTCGCGCGATGTCTGCCGAGCTGTCGGTGCAACTGTCTAGAACCACCAGCACCTCTACTCGCTCACCCTTGAGATCCGGGTGTTCAGCCGCCTGCTTTATCGTTTCGAGGCACAAATCGAGTAGCTGCTCTTCATTGTGCACCGGGATCAGAATGCCGATCATCGGAGAATTCCTGTTCTGCTACGGAGGTTCCATCACGACTCCACAGGTCCAGCAGGAAATCCTGTTCGTGATGACTGAAAAGACGGTGCATGGTCAAGCGTTCGGCAAGGATGTCGTGTACAGCCTGTGCGTTCAGCGGGCAGCCCTCGATATCAGGGCGCCAGTGACAGGCGAGCAACTGACCATCGGGTGAAAGCGAGGATAGAATGCAGTCGATCAGGCGGTGCAGGTCATCGACGTCCAGGTAGTAACCCAGCTCGCTGAAGACGATCAGATCAAATTGTCCCTGCGGCCACTGCTGTGGCAAACGGGCCTGCAACACGCGCACATGGGGCAGTCCTGCCAGACGCTGGCGTGCCAGTTCCACCGCCAGGTTTGACGTGTCGCCGCACACCAGTGCGTCACAGCGCCCGGCAAGGTCGGCACTGAGTTCGCCGTTGGCGCAGCCGGGCTCGAATATCGAGCGATACCGTTCACGGGGCAGGGCCGCCAGTGTCAGCGCACGCTTGCGCCGCTCATACCAGCGTTGCTTGAACGCCCACGGGTCATCGTTGTTGCGAAACAGCTCATCGAAATAGCGGTCTTCGACGCTCATACGAATACCACTTCAAACGGTTGCAGCAGTCTTTCCAGAACAACGGCTGGCAGAACGGGCGCAAGACCGATGGCCGGGTCACCCTGCACTTGACTGGCGAAGGCCTGAGCGGCATTGCGTTTACGGGCAAGGGTCGCCGGGTCCAACAGCAACTTGCGTGCGCGGTCCCATGGCAGCCGCTCGTCTTCAGGGTCAGCCCAGTGCCAGGCCCAGATCGGTACTTCGCAAAGCTGCGCTCCGGTAGACGCACAGGCTCTTGCACTGGCACGGCCAACGGCTTCGTGGTCGCCATGACCATCTTCTGCCCAAGTGGCGAACACCACGTCGGCAGGGCCCAGATGACGTTCAAGAAACTCTGTCAGCTGATCTTCGGATTCGGCCACAGCCCCATCCTGCAAGCCGCAGCGCAGCCACTCAAGACGCTCGAGGGGAATATCGAGACGATTCAAGGCTTCGGCGCTTTCCCGGGGCCGGGTTGCAGACAGTCGCTCGACAGGCCATAGCGTGGAGCCCGGATGGCTGGCGGTGCCGTCAGTGACCGAGATCAACAACAGATTGCGTTCCAGTTGTGCTAACTGGCTCATCAAGCCGCCGCATGCCAGCACTTCATCGTCCGGGTGCGGGGCGATGATGACTGCCCTGCAATTGTTCGGCACCAGCAGGTCAGCGGTAATCGCCGGCACGCTGCGCAGCTTGCCGGAGGCGTTCCAGGCAGCCAGAGGCGTGCCCTGGCCAGACTCGTCGTCGCTGACTACAAAGCCTTCGCTCATGATAGATACGCTCTCATAGTGACCACGTGCGTACAGCTGGCAGCCGTTTACCCGTCAATTGACCCAGAGCAGCAAGGTCTTGCTCGGCATGACTCTGACGCAGAAAAACCGGCAGGTCGGTGATCAGTCGAGCGAAGTGCGGGTCCTTGCAGTAAGGACCGGCACCTACCGCGCGGCCCACATGCTGAATGACCAGCTCCGCAGCTTGCTCGACGTAGGCACGGCAACGTCTGGCAAGCACCTCGGCATTTTCAGCCGGGGCCTGATCCAGATGCGCAGCGGCGGCACGCAGTACATCGATTGCTGCGTGCAGCGCGACATCCACAGCACCCAGGTGCGCAAGAGCGTGCGGCTCTTCGCGTTTGCCGACCTGTGCCAGTAAGCGCTGAGCGATGGCACGTGAGGCACCATACCAACAGGCCGCGATGCCGATGCCGCCCTGCCAGAAGCCGGGCCGTTCCAGATAGCCGCCCGGCGCTCCGATCGCTTGCCCGGCAGCGTCCACGAAGACCACTTCGACGCTACCGGTAGCGCCCATGCCCACTGCGCGCCAGCCATCACTGGTCATATGCACGCCGGGCTGGTCGAGACGCACCGCCACCAGTTGCTGGCGATGCTCTTCATCCCATGTGGTGATCAATGCATGGCTCAAGGCCGTAGCCCCGGAACACCACGCTTTTCGGCCATTCAAACGAAGTGAATCGCCAGTACCGCTGATATTCACCCGTGCCTGCGGCGGCTCTGCCGCCCACATGCCCCAGGTGCTGAATTGTTCGGGGGGCGGGGCACCCAGTTCCGCCATGATCGCCAAGGCGTCGGTATGCCCCTCGTACAACTTGCACAACCCCAGGTCGTGGCCTGCAATGCAGGCCAGCGCCCGCCAGCGCTCAAGTGTCTGACCGCTGGCAGGCAGGGGGAGCTGATCCAGACCTTCGTTGACCAATGCCTGCAAGCACTCGCCCAGCGCATGCGTATCGGCATAACCGTGCTTGCGCCAGTCGAGAAACTCACTCAAGGCATCGATCATTGCTGGTCTTCGCGCTTCAGTTCGAACAGCAGCAGCGAGCGCGGCGTGACGGTATATTGCGAACCGAACGCAAAGTGCTCCTTGCTGCGTGCATCATCCTGATTGGTGTCGATCAGGCACTCGTAATGGGTGCCTTCAGGCACTTCCGGCAGGGTGAAATTGACCCCGTCGTGGTGCGCGTTGACGACCAGCAGCAGCGTGGCGTCGGCACCTGGACGACGGATACCGGTTTCCTGTGCGCGACCATCCATCAACATGCCCAGGCAACGGCCATTGGCATCGTGCCATTGCTCGACACTCATCTCGTTGCCATCCGGCGCAAGCCAGGTCACGTCCTTGACGCCGATTTCTTCATTGTAATCGCCTACCAGGAAGCGGCTGCGACGCAGGATCGGGTAGGTCTGACGGAGCTTGATCACGCGGGTCACGAACTTGAGCAGCGCTGCGCCGTCCTCGTCCAGATCCCAGTTGATCCAGCCAATTTCGCTGTCCTGACAGTAGGCATTGTTATTGCCGTGCTGTGTACGGGCGAACTCGTCACCGGCGACGATCATCGGAGTACCTTGTGCCAGCAGCAAAGTAGCGAAGAAGTTACGCATCTGACGCAGACGCAGGGTGTTGATTTCCGGATCTTCGGTCGGGCCTTCAACGCCGTGGTTCCAGGACAGGTTGTTGTTGCTGCCGTCCTGGTTGTTTTCGTCGTTGGCTTCGTTGTGCTTGTCGTTGTACGACACCAGGTCGTGCAGCGTGAAGCCGTCGTGCGCGGTGATGAAGTTCACCGATGCCTGCGGACGCCGACCGCGCTGGTTGAACATATTGCCGGAGGCAGTCATGCGTGCCGCGAAGTCTGCCAGTTGGCCTTCGTCGCCTTTCCAGAAGGCACGTACGGTGTCACGGAACTTGTCGTTCCACTCCATCCAGCCCGGCGGGAAGCCGCCGACCTGATAGCCACCAGGGCCACAGTCCCAAGGCTCTGCGACCAGTTTGACCTGACGCAGCACCGGGTCCTGACGGCAAGCGACGAGGAAGCTGTGGCGCTCGTCGAAACCGTCGTGGTAGCGACCCAGAATGGTTGCCAGGTCGAAGCGGAACCCGTCGACGTGCATTTCCGAAGCCCAGTAACGCAGGGAGTCAGTAACCATCTGCAGTACACACGGATGGCTCAGGTCAAGGGTGTTGCCGGTGCCTGAGTCGTTGATGTAATAGCGCTTGTCGTCCGGCATTAGCCTGTAATAAGAGGCGTTGTCGATACCGCGCATGGACAGGGTAGGGCCTAGCTCGTTGCCTTCGGCCGTGTGGTTGTAGACCACATCGAGGATGACCTCCAGCCCGGCATGGTGTAGGTGTGCAACCATTTCCTTGAATTCGGCAATCTTGCCGCTCGCCAGATAACGCGGGTCTGGCGCAAAGAACGCAATACTGTTGTAACCCCAGTAGTTGGTCATTCCTTTTTGCAGCAGATGCTGGTCGTTGACGAAGGCGTGGATCGGCAGCAGCTCGACGGAAGTCACACCCAGCTTGCGGATGTGGTCGACAACGGGAGCTGATCCCAGACCGGCAAACGTGCCGCGCAGCTCTTCGGCAACTTCCGGGTGGCGCATGGTGATGCCGCGCACGTGGGTTTCATAAAAAATGGTCTTGTCCCAAGGCGTACCGACGCGCTGATCGCGGCCCCAGGTGTAAGCCTCGTCGATTACCTTGCTCTTCGGTACAAAGGGCGCGCTGTCACGTTCATCGAAGCTCAGGTCGCCGTCAGGATGACCAATGGTGTAACCGAACAATGCTTCAGACCACTTCAATTCGCCGACCAGTTGCTTGGCATACGGGTCGATCAACAGTTTGTTGTGGTTGAAGCGATGACCGTTTTTAGGGTCATAAGGGCCGTAGACGCGATAGCCATAGATCAGGCCCGGGTGTGCATCGGGCAGGTAGCCGTGATACGTCTCATCGGTGTATTCCGGAAGTTCGATGCGTTCCAGTTCGATTTCACCGGTCGAGTCAAACAGACACAACTCTACTTTGGTTGCGTTGGCCGAAAACAGGGCAAAGTTGACACCCAGGCCGTCCCAGCTAGCGCCGAGAGGAAAGGGAAGTCCTTCACGAATGCGAGACGGGGTGCTGCCTGGATTGTCTTGCGGGGCTGAATTATCTTCTGCCGTTGTAGTGGACTTCGTATTCATGATGACTTCCTGACGTCGAATGATTTTCTGAGCGGCCAAGGCCGCTATCGAAGCCACAAAGGCTTCAATATTGACGATAAAGTATGGGGGTGTAGCAGGCCTCATCTCCGATCAGAGTGCGACCTGCAACAATGGACTGGCGCCCGGCCAGAAGAGTTTCAAGAATTCGACGGTTTGCGTGGCTTCTTGGCAGCAGGCTTGGCTGGGGCATCAGTTGGCGCAGCGGCAGCCGGCTTTGCTTTGGGAGCAGGCTTGGGAGCCGCCTTGGCCGCTGGCTTGGTCTTGGTTTCAGCTGCGGGCTTGGCCGCTGGCTTTGCTGCGGGTGCTGACTTCGCCACAGGTTTGGCCGCGCCCTTGGCAGGCGCCTTGGCGCTGTCTACCTCAGGCAGCTTGGGCTTGCTCGACTTGCGCACGCTGGACTTGTTCGGTGCCAGGGCTTCGGCTTCTGCAAGCTTGCGCGCCATTTCCCAATGACGCTCGTCGTGTCCAGAGGGCTTACCCTCGGACTCCCAGATCTGGTAAGCAAAATCGCGAATTCTTTTTTCGTCGGCACTCATCTTGAGACTCCCAGCTATTACATAGTTTGAATAAGCAAATTGACGGAAAATCTTTCAAGCGCTGCACTGAGCGGTATCTCCCGAACGTGTGTTGTGACACCGTCGGAAAAGAGTCCTTTCCAGTCAGATCCAGAGTCGGCAAACGGAAGCATAATCCGTGTGTCGCCCCAATTGGCAGCATTAATCAATGGAGTTTGCGCAGTACCCAATAGTTCACTGCTTGTGCGTGGGACTACGATGATAGCGCGCACTCCTTGTGTCTCCCGGGCAAAAGCCATCACGTGCTCGGCGTGGCTACCCTTTATTTCCAGAGGCTGATAACGCCCCTCGCTGAACAGCGTTGGATGCTCGGCACGCAGGTTCAAAACCTTCGCAATCAGCGCCTGTTTGATGCGGCCATCCTGCCAGTTATCGAGCAGGTCGGCAGCGCTTGCATCTTCTGCCAGCGCTTTCTGTCGGGCTGCATAATCAACCGGTCGCCGGTTGTCCGGATCCACCAGGCTGAAATCCCAGAACTCGGTGCCCTGATACAAATCGGGAACACCGGGTACGCTCAAGCGTAGCAAGGTTTGCGCCAGACTGTTGAGTGCTCCGGCGGTCGCGATACGATTGGCCGTTGCGCTCAGGGACTGACGCAACGCCAGCGCTTCAGGGGCCAACAGCAAGCGTTCAAGAAATTCACGGCAAACCGTTTCGTAGGGCTGATTCGGTGCGCTCCAGCTGCTTTGCAGCTTGGCTTCGCGCAGGGCTTTTTCCTGCCACTGCACCATGCGTTGCGCGTATGCCTTGTGAGCGTCTTCGCCCTCCAGGCTCAGCGGCCAACTGCCCAGCAGCGCTTGATAAAGCATCAGCTCGTCACCCGCACTGATGGCCGGCTCTTCGCCTTTCAGCGGCACCGCCAGTTGTCTCCAGCGTTCTACCTGTTCGGCGTACCACGGCGCACATTCACTCAAGACAGCAAGGCGTGTACGTGTGTCCTCGCCACGCTTGTGATCGTGCGTTGCAGTGGTCAGCAGGTTGTCGGGGAATTTTTCCAGACGCTCCAGGCAGACCTGATGGAAGTCTTCCACCGGCGCACTGAAATGCTGCGGATGAAAGCCTACGTCGTTGCGCGACAACAGCACTGCAGAGCGATAGAACGAGGTGTCCTCAACCGACTTGGCGGCAACCGGGGAGGTCAGTTGCTGGAACCGTACACACGCATTCTTGTACAGCTTGCGCAACGGTCCGCGTGGCAGTTTGCGCCACGCTTCGCCACCCAGCCAGCGTGCCAGATAATCCAGCACTGGCCAGTCGCCTTCGTTCAAAGTGGTGCGCGCGCCTTCCATTGCCTGCTGGAAATACTTGTCGTCCTGCGCCGAGCGGCCGCATACCGAGATATAGGTGCGATAAATCGGAAAATTGACGATCAGCGCGAGCAGGGAACGGCGAATTGCACCCAGCGTGAGGTCACGACTCATCAGGTCGCTGCGTGCAACTTGCAGCAACGACTGCGCGACGTTCTCGAAATCGCCCGCCAGTGTGCCGTGCAGGACCAGATCCCGGGCCACCAGCACTTCTTGATCGAAGTCAGCGGTACGTTCTGTCAGTCGACTCCACAGCTCTCCAAGCGGCTCTTTGCCCTTGGGATCGTGTTGCAGCAGCGAGACCTGATTCATGAACTCGTAGCCGGTCGTGCCGTCCACGCTCCAGTCTTCACGCAACGGCTCATCCGGCCCCAGAATTTTCTCGACGAAAATAGGCAGATGATCAATGCGCGCCTCGGCAGGACGCAGCTTGAGCAGGCTTTTTACCCGGCGATGCAGCTTGCGGCCGTAGCCGCGCGGGTTGGCCAGCCCATCGATATGATCGATCCGCAACCCGTCAACCAGGCCGTCGGCAATCAGCTGGAATATCTTGCCGTGGGTGGCTTCAAATACCTGCGGCCGTTCGACACGCAAACCACCTAGCTCGTTGATGTCGAAGAAGCGCCGCCAATTGATGTCATCACCGGCAGTGCGCCAACTGGCCAGACGATAGTGCTGACGTTCCAGCAACTGATGCAGACGCTGAAAGCCTTCCGGCTTGCTGGAGTCGAAGTGCGCAAGGATCTGCTCGATGCCTTTGAGCACCTGCGGATCTTTTGCCAGCTCGGCCAGTTCGGTTCTCGCCTGACGTGCGCGTTCGTAGGCTTGCGGGTATTGAGCAAGCGCAGTGAAGCGCTGGCCCATTTCCTTCAATTGCGGGTGTTCGACTGACTGAAGCAATGAATCATAGGTCAGCGGGCAGATCGGGAAATGATGCTGGTAGTGCTCGATATAAAACATGCCGTGCTCGGCGTCGAAGCGCAGCGGGATTTCTCCGGCCTGCAGGACGGTGCCGTAATCGCTGCTCAGAAAGGGCAGCAGCAACTGGCCTTCCAGCAACGGGTCTGGTGAATTCCACTGAATATCGAAGAACTCGGCGTACGGGCTGCGACGACCCCATTCCAGCAGGTCCAGCCACCAGGGGTTGTCTGCACCACCGACGGCCATGTGGTTGGAGACGATGTCGAGGATCAGCCCCATGCCATGTTCGCGCAAGGCCGATACCAGACGCAGCAGGGCAGGCTCGCCACCCAGTTCCGGGTTGATGACGGTCGGGTCGACGACGTCGTAACCATGCATTGAGCCAGCACGCGCCTTGAGCAGCGGCGAGGCATAGACATGGCTGATCCCCAGGCTGGCGAAGTAGGGCACCAGTGGCACCGCATCGTCGAGCGTGAAATCTTTATGAAATTGCAAACGCTGGGTAGCGCGCAAAGGCTGTAATGGACGGGTCATTGGTCACGCTCCGCAGCTTGCAGCCGGGATTGGGAGAGCAATTCCAGTCGTCGAGCAGCATTCGGGTTATCAAGCAAGGAGGCTGCATCGCCGGGTAGGCGTCTGCGCCAGTTCGGGTGGCTGTCAATGGTGCCGGGCAGGTTGGCCTGCTCCTCGACACCCAGCGCATCTTCCATCGGCAGCAGCACCAGCGGAGCGCGCGTATGACCCAGATAACGAATGCCCGCGTCGATGATCTGTTCCGGGTCTTCGCTGTCTGACGGCAGGCTTTCGACGTTCTGGCTCAGGGCCCGGCGCAGGCTTGCATGTTCGCGCTCACGTTCTTCACGCCACTGCGATTCATGTTGCTCGTCGATGTGACCCAGTCGTGCATTCCACTCGATGTCCAGCTCGCTGAGCCAGCCTGCCAGTGTCGGCAAATCGTGGGTACTGGTGGTAGCCAGTGCCTGGTCCGACCAATCAAGAATGGGTTTGAACTGACCGTTATTCTGTTCGAACAGCAGTACGCGCATGCCCAGAATCGCCCGGGCGCTGAGTTTGTCGCTGAGGCCTTCAGGCACAGTGCCAAGGTCTTCACCGAGCACGATCGCCTTGTGTCGCCAGGATTCCAGACTCAGGAGGCGCAGCATGTCATCCAGAGGGAAATTCAGATAAGCGCCTTCGCTGGGTGGCGATCCATGCGGAATGACCCATAGCCGTTGCAGGCCCATGACATGATCGATACGCAAGCCGCCAGCATGGGCGAAATTGGCACGCAGCATTTCGATGAACGCGCGAAACCCGTTACGTTTGAGGCCGTCCGGTGAAAAGGCCGAAATCCCCCAGCTCTGTCCGGCGCGGTTGAGAATGTCGGGTGGTGCGCCAACGGTCAGGGCCGACAGCAACTCGTCCTGACGACTCCAGGCCTGGCTTCCGGCACCATCGGCACCCACAGCCAGGTCAGCGATCAGGCCGATGCGCATGCCACTGCTGCGTGCTGCAGACTGCGCGCGCTCCAGGCCGCGGGCGATGAGCCATTGAGCGAACGCATGAAAACTGATCTGCTCGCTGTGCGCTTCGGCAAATGCTGCGACGGCGTCACTACGAGGGTCTTTGAACTCTTCCGGCCATTCATGCCAATTGCTGCCGATATTCAACGTTTCGGATTCGGCACACAGCGCTTCGAAGCGGCAGTGGTTCTCCAGGGCCTCGCCACCGCTGTGGCGGAAGCTGTTGAAGTCTTCGTGCAAGGGGTGATCACCCGCACTGAACCCTTCATACAGCTTGTGCAGCGCTTTCCACTTGGCCTGGGCAGCAGCAGGCCAGTCAATCAACTGCTGCGCTTCCAGTTGCTTCATTTCGTCGCCGACGCGCGCGTCTTCTATCGCCTGACGCCATGCATGTTCACCCAGAATGGCACCGGGCGACGCATACAGGCTATTTAGAAACAGTCGGCTGGACGGCGAATAAGGGCTGTAACGGTGTGGATCATTGGCGAACATTGCATGGATCGGGCTGATGCCCAGCGCATCGGCACCGCGCTCTCCGGCAGCGCGAACAACCTTCTCCAGTGCTTCCGTATCGCCAAAACCGCCATCGCCCTCGCGGCGCAGGCTGTAAAGCTGAGCAGTCAGACCCCAGCCATGTGGCTTCGGCGCATCGGTGGCCATTGCCATGCTGAAACAGGTTTTAGGGGCGACAGCGATGGTCAGATGTTGACCGGCAATCTCCAACTGTTGATAGCCGGGCGGTGCCAGCGCTGGAAGTTCGCCGGACGCGGTTAGCCTGGCGTCCAGCGATGAACCGTCTTCTAGGTGCAGCGTGAATGGCGTTTGCGGCGCAAACCACTCGGACAGATCCAGATTACTGTCCGTGTCGACCGTCAGCAGCGGCGGGGCGCTTTTGCCGTGGCTGGCGTTTTGCAGGCTTAACAGGCTGGCATCGATAGCCTCACCGTTTTCGGCCGGATAGCCCAGCGCTTCCAGAACCTTGCGCAGTACATCAGGGCTGACAGTCTGCGGCCGAGCGTTGGCATCGACCCAATGCACCGATAGCCCTGCCTCGGTCGCAAGCCTCTCCAATTGCTCATTGTTCATCCTGTTCCTCCAGAACATCACTTGCTGTCAGGCTGACAATGGCCGTGTAAGGATTGAGGATGGCCTGCGGGGAAAGTTCGGACGATTTTGCCGCGCTGGAGAATATCTGCCGGGCATTTTGCTGCGCCGGGGCATCGACAGCCTGTTCGCTGAGGTTCAGGTCGATACGCAGTTCGCTGCCATCGCCAAGCGCCCAGCGAGCACTGACGGCCTTGTCGCCGAGAATATCGGTTTTCAGGAAGCGTGCACCGGGCAGGCGCGGCATAATTTCCTTGTGCCGCAAAGCCAGCAACTGTGTATAAAAGTCGACCCAGCTGCGGTGATCCAGGCCTTTGTCGGTCTCCAGATCAACTGCCGAAAACGCCGGACGTGATGCCTCGAATGTCTTGATGTCGTTCGGGTCGGGAATGTGCTCGCGCTTTTCCGGATCGGCGAATGCGGCAAAGTCGGCGAACTCCTTGCGACGTCCTTCGCGCACCGCATCGGCCAGTTCGCCATGGTGGCTGGTGAAGAACAGAAACGGTTCGCTGGCCGCCCACTCATCGCCCATGAACATCAGCGGAATCATCGGCGAAAGCAGCAACAGGGCGGTTGCGGCCCTCAGCGCAGCAGGCGTGCACAGCTGCGGCAAACGTTCACCGAGTGCGCGGTTGCCGATCTGGTCATGGTTCTGCAGGAACAATACAAAGGCAGTCGGCGCAAGGTGGCCGCTGGGCTCTCCTCGCGTGTGTCCATGCCGCGTCTGTTCGCCCTGATAGACAAACCCTTCGCTGAGCAGGCGCGCAAGCTTTTGTGTAGGCTCCTGAGCGAAGTCGGAATAATAGGCGTCGGTTTCACCGGTCAGCAGCACGTGCAAAGTGTTGTGCCCGTCGTCGTCCCATTGTGCATCGAAGCCTTTCTCCAGAAGACCGGCCTGGTTGAACTCGTTCTCAAGGTTCAGCCACACGTGCCTGCCCGGCTCGATCTGGCCGCGTACGCGAGTTGCGAATTCTGGCAGGAACGTTTCATCGCGAATGGCATGCACAGCGTCCATGCGCAAGCCGTCGATGCGGTATTCCAGCAGCCACATCAGCGCATTGTCGACGAAGAAGTCGCGCACCTGCGGGCGGCGAAAATCAATGGCATCGCCCCACGGGGTATGCAGATCGCTGCGGAAAAAATCCTTGGCGTAACTTCCCAGGTAGTTGCCGTCCGGGCCGAAGTGGTTGTACACCACGTCCAGTATCACCATCAGGCCAAGACCGTGAGCTGTATCGATCAGGTGCTTGAGCTCTTCCGGAGTGCCATAGGAAGATTGCGGGGCGTAGTGCAGAACGCCGTCGTAGCCCCAGTTGCGATCACCGGGAAACTGCGCAAGCGGCATCAGCTCGATCGCGGTAATGCCCATTTGCGCAAGGCGCGGGAGGTGTTTTTCCACCGCAGCATAGCCGCCCATCGCACCTACGTGCAGCTCATAGATCACCGCCTCATGCCACGGCCGACCTTGCCATGAGGTGTTTTGCCATGAATAGGCCAGAGGGTCCACTACGAAGCTTTGAGAATGGACATCGTCGACCTGCGCGCGGGAGGCGGGGTCAGGCACTTCCAGTTCATGATCGATTTTGAAGCGGTATCGAGTGCCCGCTTCGCAGCGGGCCTCAAGGACGAACCAGCCGTCCGGCTGGGGCAGCATGGCCAGTGACTGAACACCCTGGCCATCCTGGAGTTCGACATTTACGTAGTTGGCATCCGGTGCCCAGAGGGCAAACCGGGTGTGTTCGGGGTCTAGCAAGACGGCGCCGTGGCGCCAGTTATCGTCTGTACGCAGTGGCATCCATTGATCCTTAAACTAGTAGTTGCTGGAAATGCTCACGTTTTTCTTCAACAGGTCGCGGTAGAGATCTGCGTAGGGCTCTACTGCCTGATGCCAGTTGAAGGGAGCAGCCATTGCACGGCAGCGCATGGCGTTGAGCAGCTCACGGTGGGCGAATACCTGAAACGTGCGGTTCAGGGCTTCGGTGTAGCTTTCGATGGTTGATTTTTTGAACAGGAAGCCGGTCACGCCGTCCTCGATTGTGTCCGCCAGGCCGCCGGTGTTGCGTGCGACAGGCAGGGAGCCGAAGCGTTGCGCGTACATCTGGCTCAGACCGCAGGGTTCATAGCGCGATGGCATCAACAGAAAATCGCTGCCGGCGAACATGCGTCGTGCGTCGGTTTCATTGAAGCCGATACGCACACCAATGCGCCCCGGGAAGCGTGCGGCCAGCTCGCGCATGGCATCTTCTTCCTCAGGCTCGCCGCGACCGATAATTGCGATTTGTCCGCCGTTGTTGACGATGTGCTCGGCAACCCCGATGGTCAGGTCCAGGCCTTTTTGATACACAAGGCGCGAAACCACTGCATACAGGGGCCCGGTCGAGGCATCCAACTCAAACAGCTCACGCACATAGTCGGCGTTGATTTCCTTGCGCATCCATTCGTTGGGCGCAAAGTGGCAGATCAGGTGTTCGTCGGTCGCTGCATCCCAGCTTTCGTCGATTCCGTTAGGGATGCCGCTGAGCTGACCCTTGTTAGCCTTGCTCTGCAGAAAACCTTCCAGGCCGCAACCAAACTCTGGCGTGGTGATTTCCCGAGCATAGGTGGCACTCACGGTCGTAATGTGGCTCGCGAAGGCCATGCCTGCCTTGATGAAGGACAGCTTGCCGTAGAACTCCATGCCTTCCGGGGTGATCGCTTCATCTGGAATGCCCAGTTCACGACTCGAAGCGGTACTCACGGTCCCCTGATAGGCCAGATTGTGAATAGTAAAGATGCTTGGCGTGGACTGCCCGCGCCAGCGCATGTAGGCAGGCGCCAGGCCGGCAGGCCAGTCATGGGCATGGACCAGCTCGGGGCACCATTGGCTTTTCACTTCGCCAGCCGCAAATTCGGCAGCCGCGAGCCCCAGACGGGCAAAACGAATATGGTTATCGGACCAGTCGCGGCCATTGCTGTCGGCGTAAGGCGTGCCCTCACGCTCATATAGCTCTGGGCAGATCAACACATAGATCACAAGGCCATCTTTCATGTCCATGCGACCTACCTTGCAAGGTGGCAGTGCAGCATGCCCGCCCAGCTGGCTGATGATATGGATCGGGTTTCCGCTGTTGATGACCTGCGGATAACCTGGAATCAGAACCCGCACGTCATGCAGGTGGCGCATTGCTCGTGGCAGTGCGGCAGATACGTCGCCCAGTCCACCGGTTTTCACCAGATCGGCTAATTCAGAAGTCACGAACAACACTTTGCGTCTGCTGACCTGAGACATGGTCGGCGTGGGCTGAACTGTCGAGGTTGGTAATTGCAGCAAAGGAACGCTCTTGGTAGAGAAGACTGGCAGATGAGTCAGCTCGCCGACAGGCTGGTTAAAACTCTCTCCCTTCTGGGTTTTGACAGCGGCGCTAATCATCGATTTTTCCCCTTAAAACAGTCTTGGTGCATCACTTGATTTTTATTGGCCATTTCCTATGGCCGGGTACACATACGTGCACTACGCAAGATCAATACCCGTTTGGACCATGCGCAGTGACAAAGCGGCGTGATGTCGCCATTACCGGATGTCAGCCAATAGCATAGATGCTCTATTCACCTGACCGGGGCGTTTTGGAGAAGTTTCGACTTTTTTCTGTGCGAATGTCTGGCATGGGCTTTGACGCCGCGCCCGTCGGCACGCTGCAAGGGCCAGCCCGGCAGTCGTTGCGCTTTTTTACGGGTGAAATTCGAGTCCCGACCGCACATGACCGGTCGTCGGATCGTTCGACAATCAAGGTCATGCGTTTCTTTTTTATCGAAAAAAACGGGTGAGTGGAGGTGCTCATGAGCCCCATCGGTGCGTCGCGCCTTCTCTGGGTGCGTCTGGCGGTCAATCTGTGGGCGTGGCGAGAAAATTCCTACATCCGCGCTGGAACATTTTGCAGCGAGGCAGGATAGAATCGGGCTGGACGCTCTAGTCACAGAGCTGGCTTGAAATAACGCGCTGGCCTGAAAGAGTTACCCTTTGACTGATTTTACAGAATCACTTTTATTGAATTGACGAGGATGGAAATGGAAGCCCCCGAGGTATTGGTACTGCAAGCGAGTTACACGAATCCCGTGCACGCTGATGCAATTGGATTTGTGCTGAACGAATATTCGATGGATGTCATGGGCACAGGTCGGCCACTGTCGAGCGATACGCGTCAGCAGTTGGCTATCGAGCTGGCCAAACGTCCCTACGCTTTCAGTGTGCTGGCGTTCATTTCCGGGGAGCCGGTAGGGCTGGTCAACTGCTTTGAGGGTTTTTCAACCTTTGCCTGCCGTCCGCTGGTTAATATTCACGACGTTGCGGTCGTTTCTCAATACCGGGGCATGGGCATCAGCCAGAAAATGTTGCTCAAGGTGGAAGAAATTGCACGCCAGCGAGGCTGCTGCAAACTGACGCTTGAGGTTCTGGAGGGCAACGATGCGGCGCAAGGTGCCTACAGGAAGCTCGGTTTCGACAATTACCAGTTGAGCCCTGAAATGGGGCGTGCCATGTTCTGGCAGAAGGCGCTATAAAGTATGCAGCAGGTTTGTGTGCAGCCGTGTCGGGTGCAAGGGAAAACTGTTCAGCAGAATCGGACGGGGAAGGGGCGCAGACTGTGAGAGCAGATTCGGACAGGGAAGGGGCGTAGACTGTGAGAGCAGATCAAGTGGGCAAGCCAGAATATCGGGCTTGCCCTGAAGCGTTTTAAGGGGTGATGCAATGGCAGTCAGGCTTGAAGCATCTTGCCGGGTGCAGACAAGTGGGGTTGCTGCAGCATCGAGCTCAAATGAGCGACCTTTTTCTGCAACTGCTCGCGCTCTTCTTTCAATGCGCGCAATTCGTCGCGACGGATCGTGACATACAGGGTTTGTGGTGCAAGTGCTGGTAGTACAGTGCCCATTGCTCACCTCGCAAATGGCGGATTCAACCTCAGAAAGGTCCGTGGCAATGACTTTCAATCCATGAGCGCCGCTGCTTACCCTCTCTATCGGCACCGATTTTGATTTCTTTTGCATGATTTTGGAACTTTTTTATTTTTAATTGTCGCGAATGTTTATTAATCGCGACAAAATGCACCACAGGAGGGCGTAAACGCCTTCATCTTCTCGCAAGGGAACCGACGTTCCGCCTCGCTTGACTAACCAGCATGCTCGCAGCCTGTCGATGCGCTGGACAGCAAGTGCGGCACCTTTTTACGATTTAAGGAGCACCTTCATGCAACTTGGGATTATTGGACTGGGCCGCATGGGCGGCAACATCGCACGCCGCTTGATGTTGAACGGCCACACGACGGTTGTGTATGACCGCGATGAGGCATCACGCAACGCCCTGGCCAATGACGGTTCAGTTGCAGTCGCAGGCCTGAAGGAAATGGTCGATGCGCTCGACAAGCCCCGCGCCATCTGGGTAATGCTCCCGGCAGGTGCGCCGACCGAAGAGACCATTCAGACCCTCAGCCAGTTGCTTGACGCCGATGATGTGATCATCGACGGCGGTAATACCTTCTACAAGGATGACATTCGGCGCGCTCAGGAGCTCACCGAAAAAGGCTTGCACTACGTCGATGTCGGCACGTCGGGCGGGGTATGGGGGCTTGAGCGTGGCTATTGCATGATGATTGGAGGCGAGGCCGCTGTTGTCGAGCGCCTGGATCCGCTGTTCGCAACACTGGCACCAGGCCTGGGCTCGATCGAGCGCACTCGTGACCGCAAATCGACCGACGACCGCGCCGAGCGCGGTTATATCCACTCCGGCCCTGCCGGTTCCGGCCATTTCGTGAAGATGATCCACAACGGTATCGAGTACGGAATGATGCAGGCCTTCGCCGAAGGCTTTGATCTTCTCAAACAGAAAAATTCTGAACACCTGCCACCTGAACAGCGTTTTGACCTCAACACGGCGGACATTGCCGAAGTCTGGCGTCGTGGCAGTGTGGTGTCGTCCTGGCTGCTGGACCTGACCGCCGATGCTCTGGCCACCGACCCGCACCTGGATGCTTTCTCCGGTTCGGTTGCCGACAGCGGCGAAGGTCGCTGGACCATCGAGGCGGCCATCGAGCAGGCGGTTCCGGTTCCTGTACTGTCCAGCGCCCTGTTTGCGCGTTTCCGTTCTCGCCAGACAAGTTCGTACGCGGACAAGATGCTGTCCGCCATGCGCTTCGGATTTGGTGGCCACAAGGAACCCAAGTAATGGGCCTGTCGCGTGGCAGCGCCGAGCAAAAAGCCGAAGTGGCTCCCCCCACGACCCTGTTTCTGTTTGGTGCCCATGGAGATCTGGTCAAGCGCCTGCTGATGCCGGCACTTTACAACCTGTCACGCGACGGTCTGGTGGATGAAGGGCTGCACATCGTCGGCGTTGATCACAATGCGATCAGCGATGCCGACTTTGCGAAAAAGCTCGAGAACTTCATTCGCGATGAAGCCGCCGGCAAGGTTGCCGGTGGCGGCAAGGACCCACTCGATCCTGCGCTGTGGAGCAAGCTGGCCGAGCGCATCAGTTATGTGCAGGGTGATTTCCTCGACGACTCCACCTATCAGGACATCGCCAGCAAGATCGAGAGCACCGGCACCGCGAACGCGGTGTTCTATCTGGCTACTGCGCCGCGATTTTTCAGTGAGGTCGCCCAGCGGCTGGGTTCGTCAGGTTTGTTGCAGGAAACCGAAGATGGCTTCCGTCGTGTCGTGATCGAAAAGCCCTTCGGCTCCGATCTGGCCAGTGCGGTCGAGCTCAATGGCTGTTTGCTCAAGGTCATGAGCGAGAAGCAGATCTACCGGATCGACCACTACCTGGGCAAGGAAACGGTGCAGAACATTCTGGTCAGCCGTTTCTCCAATGGCCTGTTCGAATCGTTCTGGAACAACCACTACATCGACCACGTACAGATCACGGCGGCGGAGACCGTAGGCGTCGAAACCCGTGGCAGCTTTTACGAACACACCGGTGCATTGCGCGACATGGTGCCCAATCACCTGTTCCAGTTGCTGGCGATGGTTGCCATGGAACCGCCGGCTGCTTTCGGTGCCGATGCTGTTCGCGGCGAGAAAGCCAAGGTGGTTGGAGCGATCCGGCCCTGGAGTCAGGAGGAAGCTCTGGCCAACTCGGTACGTGGCCAATATGCGAAAGGCGCGATGGGGGACAAGGAGGTTGTCGGCTATCGTCAGGAAGATCGCGTGGCGCCCGACAGCACAACCGAAACCTATGTCGCGCTCAAGGTCATGGTCGACAACTGGCGTTGGGTCGGGGTGCCGTTCTACCTGCGCACCGGCAAGCGCATGAGTGCTCGCAGCACGGAAATCGCTATCTGCTTCAAGCCCGCGCCGTATGCGCAGTTTCGCGACACCGAAGTTGACCG
Source organism: Pseudomonas sp. ICMP 3272 (assembly GCF_001466905.1). Lineage (NCBI taxonomy): Bacteria > Pseudomonadati > Pseudomonadota > Gammaproteobacteria > Pseudomonadales > Pseudomonadaceae > Pseudomonas > Pseudomonas sp. ICMP 3272. The sequence goes on along the minus strand of NZ_LKEK01000042.1, from coordinate 135,309 downwards.
CCTCAAGCCCAACTACCTGAGGATTCAGATCCAGCCCAACGAAGGCATGTGGTTCGATCTGTTTGCCAAGCGCCCTGGTCCGGAACTGAAAATGGAAGATATCGCGCTGGGCTTCGCCTACAAGGATTTCTTCGAGATGCAGCCCTCCACAGGTTACGAAACCCTTATCTATGACTGCCTGACCGGTGATCAGACGCTCTTCCAAAGGGCCGACAACATCGAGAACGGCTGGCGTGCCGTGCAGCCGTTCCTCGACGCCTGGGCTGCGCAACCGGAAGTGCAGCTTTACGAAGCTGGCAAGGATGGCCCGCAAGCGGGTGAAGATCTGCTGAGCCGTGATGGCCGCGAATGGAGAGAATTGAATGTCTGAACTGCCCGTACAGTTCCTGTTGTCCGACATCGACGGCACGTTACTGCGCCGTGATCACAGCCTTAGCCAAGCCAATATCGACGCCATAAAGCGCCTGCGTGATGCTGGCGTTCACTTCACGCTGGCCAGCAGTCGCCCGCCCAGGGCCATGCGCCAGGTGATCGAAGCGCTGGGTGTGAATTTGCCCACCGTGGCGTTCAATGGCGGCACCATCACTCATCCCGACGGTAGCCTGCTGGTGGCTCATCGCATTGACCCGCGCGCAGTAAAGATATGTCTGGATTTGTTTGCCGGCCAGAACGTTGCCACTTGGGTGTTTGCCGACGATCAGTGGCTGTTGCTCGATCCTGACGCCGATTACGTCGATCATGAGCTTGATGCGCTAGGTTACCGCTATGTTCAGGTCGAGAGTTTCGAGCCATATTTGGATCGCGTCGACAAGATCGTCGCGGCCAGTGCTGATTTCGACTTGCTCAAAACCCTTGAAGCGCAGCTCAATCCGCAGATCGAAGGGCTTGCGCTGGCGGCACGTTCGCAAAAATACTACCTGGATGTGACCGCGCTGGAGGCCAACAAGGGTGCCGCTCTGGTCGCGTTGGCGGACTATCTGGGAGTCGACCTTTCTCGCACTGCGGCCATAGGCGACGGCGGCAACGACGTGGCGATGTTTCACAAGGCCGGCTTGTCGATTGCAATGGGGCAGGGCGAGCAGACAGTCAAGGGACAGGCTGATCATGTTACAGATAGCAATGAGCAGGACGGCGTTGCCGTCGCCATCGAGCGTTACATTCTTCCGGCTTGATCGAGCGGTTTGCGCACGCTGACGAATCATCATCACGACGGGCATTTCTGAATGGCGGCACTGATCGAAGATTACGCATTGCTGGGCAACTGTCAGACAGCGGCGCTCGTCGCCCGTGATGGTTCGCTGGACTGGTTGTGTTTCCCACGCTTCGACTCTACGGCCTGTTTCGCCGCTCTATTGGGTAGCGATGAGCATGGCCGCTGGAAGATTGCGCCGACTGCCGAGGTTATCGCTGTCGAGCGCCGTTACCGCGACGGCACTCTGATTCTTGAAACTGTTTTCGAAACCCGTGACGGTCGCGCCATGCTGATCGATTTCATGCCCATGAAGACGACTGGTCATGTGGTGCGTATCGTGGTCGGGCTGTCCGGGCGTGTCGAGTTCGGTGTGGACCTCGCCATTCGCTTCGATTACGGCAGCAGTGTGCCCTGGGTCGAGCGCAAGGACGAACATACGCTGACTGCCGTGGCCGGGCCGGAAATGCTCGTGCTGCGCAGTCCTGTGGCCTTGCACCCGCAGGATCATCACACCGCCAGCCGTTTTCATGTCGGTGAGGGCGAGCGCAAGGTTTTCACGCTCGCTTATCAGGCGTCTTTCGAGCCGTTGGCTGCGCAGATTGATGCCGATCAGGCGCTGGAGGTTACGGCCGCCTATTGGCGGGAGTTTTCTGATCGCTGTCCTGACGTCGGGCCGTGGACGGCTCAGGTAAAGCGCTCGCTGATCACCCTCAAAGCCATGACCTACGCCCCTACCGGTGGCATTGTTGCCGCCGTGACCACTTCATTGCCCGAGCAGTTGGGTGGCGAGCGTAATTGGGACTACCGCTATTGCTGGCTGCGTGATGCCACCATGACCCTTCTGGCGTTCATGAATCTTGGCTATTTCGAGGAGGCGACCGCCTGGCGAGACTGGCTGCTACGCTCGGTTGCCGGCAACCCGGAACAGATACAGATCATGTACGGCGTGGGCGGTGAGCGACGTTTGCAAGAGTACGAACTGCCGTGGCTGAGTGGTTACGAGAACTCGCTGCCGGTGCGGGTCGGCAACGGCGCGGCGACTCAAGTGCAACTGGACGTTTATGGCGAGGTTGCCGATGCCATGATCCAGGCGCTGAGAGGCGGCATGCCGCAGCACCCGCGCAGCGTGGCGATCTCCAAGGTGGTCATGCCCTATCTGGAAAAGATCTGGCACCTGCCGGATGCTGGTATCTGGGAGATTCGTTCCGAACCGCGCCACTTCACCCATTCAAAAGTCATGGCCTGGGTGGCCTTCGACCGAAACGCCACTCAGATCGCCAAGGCTGCCGAAAACGATGAGGATCGTGCGTTGGCGAGTCACTACCGGCGTGTAGCAGACGAGATCCATGCTGATGTCTGTCGCAACGGTTTCGATGCTGATCTTGGCAGTTTCGTGCAGACGTATGGCTCGAAAGAAGTCGACGCCAGTCTGCTGCAAATTGTGTTGACCGGTTTTCTTGCGCCGGAAGATCCTCGTGTCACCGGTACTGTCGCGCAGATCGAGCGCACACTGATGCAGGATGGCCTGTTGCTGCGTTACGACAACGAGCGCAGTGTTGATGGTGTCGCCGGCCGCGAAGGGACGTTTCTGGTGTGTTCGTTCTGGCTGGCTGACGCTTACGTGCTGCTGGGTCGGGCTGATGATGCTGCACGGCTGTTCGAGAGGCTGTGTGATCTGTGCAACGACGTCGGCCTGCTGGCGGAGCAATACGATCCGAAAGATGGCCGCATGCTGGGCAATTTCCCTCAGGCGTTTAGCCACATCGGCATCATCAACACCGCATTGAATCTGCATCGAGCGGTGTGCCCCGCACTGGCTCGCACATCGAGCGAGCTTGAAGGCGCATGATCAGTCGTCGCGGCCAGCCTTGCGAAAGGTCAGGTTGATCCGCTGTTCGCCGAGCAGAGGGTGCTCGGCCTGTTTGACGGGCAGGATGCCGTGGAAGCGCAACCGGTCCTCGCCGCCCCAGACCACTACGTCGCCATGAAACAGTGAGATGCGTTGGGTCTTGTCGCTGCGCAGCATGCCGCCGAACTGGAAGATGGCCGGAATACCCAGCGATACCGATACCACTGGCCAGCGGTGGTCGTGTTCGTTTCTGTCCTGATGCAGAGACATCTTCGCCCCGGGGATGTAACGATTGATCAGGCAGGCGTCAGGCACGAACCCGGCATAACCTGCTGCGAGCGCGGCGTCCTGAGCCAGTTGCATGAAGGCACCCGGCATCGCCGGCCAGGCCTGTCCTGTTTGTGGGTCGGTTGCGGTGTATCGATAACCATGACGGTCGGTTATCCAGCCCAGTTGTCCGCAACTGCTCAGCGCTGCAGACATGCTCAAGCCACTGGGGGTCTGCATGTGTCGGAACGGGGAGAGGCCCAGTGTCGCCTCAAGGGCGGCCAGCAGTTGTGGCATGACCGGCAGCGCATAGCCCCTGAGCAGCCATGACCCAGGCCCGATCAGCTCGTTGCTTGCAGGCTGGGCCGTCTGGTCGGCAAACATATCCAGGTTGGCGGGCGTGTCACCTTTGCGTTGCATGGTCGGGTCGAGCTCCTGCGGGTATCAGAGCGCCTTGCTGACCTTCACGTCTGTGATCTGATCGTCGCTCTGACCGTGCATTTTTTTCAAGGCGGCTTCGGCTTCTTTGGTTGATGCCGATTGCAGTTGGGCGAACTCGAAGCGGCGTTCGCCATTGAGCTTGTAGCTGACAGCAAATTTGGTGGTGCGCGGGGCTGGGTTGTTCACGGTGACTCCTTGCATCATCCCAGGCGTGAGGTCGAGCGCCGGACGATCTTGATCTTGTGAGTGAAAGGCGGTTTGCGGCCTGCATTGGTATCTATCTTGCGGCCTGCGGTATCGATGGTGATGTTCCAGAAACCGGTGCTCGGCGCGGCGATCTTGGCCGGAAACGTGTCAAATGCACCGCCATGATAGGTGTGCCGACCGCCATTTTTGAAGCTGCGAAAATTCGCATCGTTCATCAGACGAATGTTGCAGGTCTGCGAGCACTCGATAACGACCAGGTCGTCCTCGTTGAGATGCTCACGCTGGTGTACGAATTTCATGACGGGCTCCGAATGGGGGTTTTTCTGAAAAATCAAAACGATAGCATGTGATGCCTGCAATTTGACGTCGGTGGACACTAATTTGCCGTGTTTCTCGCAAATATTGCCTCAGTCGGGATTTAATTGCGCGTCAGCTTGTCGTAGGACCTTTATTTGGAGGCTTTGTATGAAACTGGCTGTAGTAGTCCTGGCTCTGGCAATGACTGGCTGTGCCACAGTAAATGACATCGAACATACACCCCCCACCATGAACGTGATGTCGGGCAAGAACCCCAAGGAGTATGCCGATTGCTTCGTTGGCAAGATCGCCAGCAGTCGCAAGCCGCCGCTTATCGAGCCTCGCCATGATGGCTTGCGCGTAATTGTGGCGCAAAAGCTCAGCAAATCGCCTGCGGCCGTCGTCGATGTCGAGAGCCGCTCGGGCGGCAGTACGATCAAGGTCTATGAACGACTCGCCAACGTGCCGATCCGCTTCAGGGATGTTCAAAACGCTGCCGAAGCGTGCATTTCAGGTTGATCGCTCAGGCGGGCTCAGCAGGCCCTGTCCGCTGCGGGCAGGGCGGCAGGCTTGATTACTTGCAGACTACCAGCACGCTACGGCTCTTGTAGTTACCTACGTCCACACCCAGTGTCTTGTCGCTTTCCGCAGGCTGCGGAGTGCCGTCCGTGCCGACAATTTCATAACCTGTGCCCGCGCAGGACGCGTCCGCTTTTTCGTAGCAGCTTGCCCAGGACATCGCCTCGCCGGAGCAGTCGATGCTCAAGCCCTGTTTGCCGTTTTTCAGGTAAGTGTTGGAGGCGGTTGCGCAGCCGGTCAGGCCCAGAGCAACAATAATGGACAGTAGGGAGAGGATTCTGATCATGTTTTTCGCTTCAGGATAAGGTCAGAGAATTGACAAATGCGAACGTTGGACTGGTAACGGGTGCCATCGTTCCGCCATGTTTTTCATCATAAATAGCTCGTCGTTCGCTGGCCACTGTTGCAGTTCTTTTGGAGCAGAGCATAAATGCTTCGGTCGTCGAAAATGCGTGCGCAGCACTGTTGCGGCGGGCTTTGGCGGCGGCTGGAGTGTGGTCCAGTCTGTAATTGGCTGTAGGCAATATCCAGGAAGTGCGGAACTATCTGCCTGAGGATTCCTCTATCATGGCATCAGACGGCCAAAGGCGGGGCATTGTAAGGTGACCGCCTCCTGATTAGACTGCGCCGTTAACACCAACAGCCCTTACCAAGGACTTTTATGATCAAGAAATGCTTGTTCCCAGCAGCCGGTTACGGCACTCGCTTCCTGCCAGCGACCAAGGCCATGCCCAAGGAAATGCTGCCGGTGGTCAACAAGCCACTGATCCAATACGGTGTTGAGGAAGCCCTCGCGGCAGGCCTGACCGAAATTTCCATCGTGACCGGTCGTGGCAAGCGTGCTCTTGAAGATCACTTTGATATCAGCTATGAGCTTGAGCATCAGATCAAGGGTACGGACAAGGAAAAGTACCTGGTTGGTATTCGCAAACTGATCGACGAGTGCAGCTTTTCCTACACTCGCCAGACTGAAATGAAAGGTCTGGGTCATGCCATTCTCAGCGGTCGTCCGCTGATTGGTAATGAGGCTTTTGCCGTGGTTCTGGCTGATGACCTGTGCGTCAACCCTGAGGGTGATGGCGTGCTGGCGCAGATGGTCAAACTGCACAAGCATTATGGCTGCTCGATCATTGCCATTCAGGAAGTCGATCCGCAGGAAACCAACAAGTACGGCGTGATCGCCGGTGAAGAAATCAAGACGGGCCTGTTCCGCGTGACCAACATGGTTGAAAAGCCAAAGCCTGAAGATGCGCCTTCCAACCTGGCGATCATCGGCCGCTACATCCTGACTCCGGACATTTTCGAGAAGATCGAACAGACCGAGCCAGGCAAAGGGGGTGAGATCCAGATCACCGACGCCCTGATGAAGCAGGCTGCAGAAGGCAACGTACTGGCCTACAAGTTCAAGGGTGAGCGTTTTGACTGCGGTGGTGCCGAAGGGTACATCCAGGCCACCAACTTCTGCTTCGAGCATTTCTACAAAACCGGCAAAGCGCATTGATTTTCGATTGATGATGCTCGGGACAAGGCCACCTTCGGGTGGCTTTGTCATTTCTGACTGGCCGCCAAGCGGTTATGCTGTGCTTCTGCCAAGGAGATATCGATGGCCTTTGATTTTGATCTGTTTGTAATTGGCGCCGGTTCCGGTGGCGTCAGGGCGGCACGTTTTGCTGCTGGTTTCGGTGCGAAGGTTGCCGTGGCTGAAAGCCGTTATCTGGGGGGGACCTGCGTTAACGTGGGGTGCGTGCCCAAAAAACTGTTGGTTTACGGAGCGCATTTTTCCGAAGATTTCGATCATGCCAAGGGCTTTGGCTGGTCGCTGGGTGAAGCCGAATTCGATTGGGCAACGCTGATCGCCAACAAGGATCGTGAGATCAATCGCCTCAATGGCATCTATCGCAAGTTGCTTGTCGACAGCGGCGTGACGCTGCTTGAAGGGCACGCAAAATTGACCGGTCCGCAACAGGTCGAAATCAACGGCCAGACCTACAGTGCCGAGCGCATTCTGATTGCCACCGGTGGCTGGCCACAGGTTCCTGACGTACCAGGGCGCGAGCACGCGATCACCTCCAACGAGGCGTTCTATCTCAAAACGTTGCCCAAGCGTGTCGTCGTTGTGGGTGGCGGCTACATCGCGGTGGAGTTCGCCTCGATTTTCAACGGGCTCGGCGCCGACACCACGCTGGTCTACCGTCGCGAGCTGTTTTTGCGTGGCTTTGATGGCGGCGTTCGCACCCATCTTCATGAAGAGCTGCTCAAGCGTCACATGACGATTCGCTTCAATAGCGATATCGAGCGCATCGACAAGCAGGCCGACGGCAGCCTGCTGCTGTCCATGAAAGGCGGCGGCACGCTCGAGACTGATTGTGTGTTCTACGCCACTGGCCGTCGGCCGATGCTCGACAATCTCGGGCTGGACAGTGTTGACGTCAAACTTGATGAGCATGGATATATCAAGGTTGATGAGCTCTATCAGAGCAGCGAGCCTTCCATCCTGGCTATCGGCGATGTCATCGGTGGTGTGCAGCTGACTCCGGTTGCGCTGGCTGAAGGCATGGCCGTTGCGCGTCGTCTGTTCAAGCCGGAGCAGTATCGCCCGGTAGACTACAATCACATTCCAACCGCAGTTTTCAGCTTGCCGAACATTGGTACAGTCGGGCTGACCGAAGAGGATGCGATCAAGGCAGGTCATGATGTGCAGGTGTTCGAAAGCCGTTTTCGGCCAATGAAGCTGACCCTGACTGACGATCAGGAACGCACCTTGATGAAACTGGTTGTGGATGCGAAAACCGACCGCGTACTGGGCTGCCACATGGTTGGGCCGGATGCAGGCGAAATCGTCCAGAGCCTTGCAATTGCCATCAAGGCTGGCGCGACCAAACAGGTGTTCGATGACACCATCGGCGTGCACCCGACTGCTGCAGAAGAGTTTGTAACCATGCGCACGCCTGTCAAACGCTAACGTCAGGCAGCGCAATACCCGGAGGTCAGGAAGAGCTCCGGGACAAGGCTTGAAAAGGACGGATCCCGACGTGAACAGAGAAAAATCATCGGCCGGAATGCGCCTGCATCTGGCCGGGCAGGATTGTGAAATCGCGCAGCACATTGATGCATTGCGTGAAAGCGAGCATCAGTTCAGAACCCTGGCTGACAACATGAGTCAGTTGGCCTGGACTGCAAGTCCTCGCGGGCAGGCCCATTGGTATAACGAGCGCTGGTACGCATACACCGGGACGTCGTTCGAGGCGATGACGGCTCTGGGCTGGCGTTCGATACTGCATCCCGAGCATCGTGAGCGTGTGCTGGCGCATTTGCAGTACTGCTTTTCAACGGGCTCGATCTGGGAAGACACCTTTCCACTGCGCGGCAAGGACGGTGCCTTCAGCTGGTTTCTGTCGCGTGCACTGCCCATGCGCGATGTGCAGGGCCACATCACTCACTGGCTGGGTACTCACACCGATATTACGGCTCAGGTCAACGCTGAAGAGGCGTTGCGCGAACTCAATGAAAGTCTCGAGTTACGCGTTGCCGAGCGCACTCGCGAGCTGGCAACCGCCAATGAATTTTTGCAGGCCGAAATCGTCGAGCGAGCAATGGCTGAAGAGGTCTTGCGCCATGCGCAAAAAATGGACGCAATTGGCCAGTTGACGGGCGGCATCGCCCACGACTTCAACAATGTGCTTTCCGGCGTAATGGGTGCCCTGGACATGATCCGGATCCGCGTGGCGGCAGGCCGGGTGGAGGAAGTTGATCGTTATCTGGACGCTGCGACCAGTTCCGCAAATCGTGCGGCTGCGTTGACCCGGAGGCTGCTGACATTTGCTCGTCGTCAGTCGCTGAATGTCACGGCAGTGGATATCAATCATATGGTCCGGTCTATGGAAGAGCTGCTGCGAGGTACGGTCGGCGCTCGCGCGCAATTGCGCATCGAGCTGGAGGAGGGGTTGAATTGCGTGCGTACGGATGAGCATCAACTGGAAAATGCCTTGTTGAATCTGGTGATCAACGCGCGTGACGCTGTTGCGGTCGGAGGGGCGCTCCGGGTGCGCAGCCAGCGGTTAACACTTGCCGCTCAGAAAGACGGGCTGGCACCTGGTGATTATGTGCGGCTCAGCGTAGAAGATAATGGCTGTGGAATGGCTCAAGACGTCATCGACCGGGCGTTCGACCCGTTTTTCACCACCAAGCCCGTAGGGCAGGGAACGGGGCTGGGTTTGTCCATGGTCTACGGTTTCATCAAGCAGGCGGGCGGGCATGTGCAGATAAAAAGCCAGGAAGGTCAGGGCACTCAGGTTCATCTGCTCTTGTCTTGCGCAGTAATGGCTGCCTGAGCGTTGCTTCTCATGCCTTGCCTTTTGGCTTTTTTCCAGTGGTCGTGGGTTTATCAGGCTGGCTGAGGCCGTTCTGCAGGTTTTCCAGTGCTGCTTCCTTCTTGGTCAGCAGCAGTTCCAGCATCCGGTTCTGCTGCCGTAGCTCTGTCATGGTCCGCTGGAGCGTGGTGCTTTCTTCCATCAGGCTGCGTAACCGTTCTTCCAGCAGAGCGCATTGGGTGCGGGCGTGATGCTGTTGTTCTGCCAGAGCGGCAGCCTGGGTAGTGGCCTGGTTCAGCAGGTCTTTTCGTTCGTGCAGTTCACGCAGGGTGCTGCGGTTTTCAGCCAGTAATCTCTCGTTGTCACGATTCAGCTGTGTGATGTCTTCCTGGCGCATGGCGATGCCTTGCTGCGCCTGTCGAAGTTCCATTTGCAGTTGCTGAACCTGACCTTCGTGGCGTTGCTGTTCCTGCTCGCGCTGCTCTCTGATCGAGTTGCGATAGTGTTCCAGCGCTTCACGGGCGTGCTGATGTTTTTCTTCAAGCGAGTGGATCTGGCCGTCCTTGTCGTGCAGGCGCGACTCCAGGTCCTGGTTGGCCTGAAGCAGTCTGGCGTGCTCGGTCTGTTCGGTTTGCAGGGCATTTTGCGTGCGAAGCAGGGCGGCAGCCTGCTGTTCCAGAGCCTCGTGACGTTGCTGCGCATGTTCCTGCAGTTCGCTGATCTGTTGCTGAGCCGCCGCCAATTGTTGCTGCAGGGTGGCGCGATCGGCCTGATACGTGTTGCAGGCCTGATCAATGCGTTCCTGAGCCTGCTCCTGAAGACGCTGGGCAAGATGAGCTACCAGGCCGCTCAATTCCTCATTGATGTCCGGCGCTGGCGCATGCGTGGCGTCGAGTTCCTTGAGATACCGGTGAATCGTGGTTTTCGAGCCGGTGTTACCCATTTCGATACGTACAGCATCAATACTGGGGTTTTCACCTCTGGACAGCAGGGAAGCCCTTGCTTTCTGCACCAACGCCTTGTTTACGCCGCCCCGAGCCATGTATTCCCCTACGATTTCGTACTGTGGTATGTACCCTGTAATTACATACTATATCATTCGAAATTATTTGCCATTTTTTGAATTAATTAACCCGTGATATTGGCGTATTATCCCGTGTCAGGCGTTGTCAGTTCATTTTTCGGCGCTTTCTCCGGTACACCGTGCAGGCTTGAACCATGAATGACGTTGATCGCTATATCGATGCCGCAACCCGTGACAACACGCGCCGCAGTTATCGGGCGGCCATCGAGCATTTCGAAGTGACGTGGGGCGGGTTTCTGCCGGCGACCAGCGAAAGCGTGGCGCGCTACCTGGCCAGCCATGCCGGAAAGTTATCGGTCAACACCTTGAAACTACGCCTGTCAGCGCTGGCGCAATGGCATGTCAGTCAGGGTTTTGCCGATCCCACCAAGGCGCCCATGGTGCGTAAGGTCATCAAGGGCATTCGTGCATTGCATCCGGCACAAGAGAAGCAGGCCGAGCCTTTGCAGTTGCAGGACCTGGAGAAAGTCATCGCCTGGCTGGAGAGCGAGATACGTGATGCAGAGGCGCAACACGATCAGCCGCGCCGATTGCGTTGTCGTCGGGATTCGGCGCTGATTCTGCTGGGGTTCTGGCGCGGCTTTCGCAGCGACGAGCTTTGTCGCCTGCAAGTGCAGGACGTCAAGGCCATCGCCCACTCGGGCATCAGCCTTTATCTGCCGCGCAGCAAGGGTGATCGCGATAACCTGGGCAGAACGTATCAGACCCCCGCCTTGCAGCGGCTGTGCCCGGTGCAGGCTTATATAGAGTGGATCAATTGCGCTGCGCTGGTGCGCGGTCCGGTGTTTCGGGCGGTGGATCGATGGGGTAATCTTGGCGAGGAGGGGCTGCACGCCAACAGCGTTATCCCGTTGCTGCGTCAGGCTCTCCAGCGTGCAGGCATTGCCGCCGAGCACTACACCAGTCACTCGCTACGCCGCGGCTTCGCCAGTTGGGCGCACAGCAATGGCTGGGACCTCAAGTCACTGATGTCTTATGTAGGCTGGAGGGACATCAAGTCGGCGATGCGCTACATTGACGCCGCGCCGTTCCCGGGCAACCTGGAGACAGGGAACGGGTCGAAGGTTTCTTCTATCGATAAGCTGCCTTCATAGTGAAAAGCAATCAGTGACATCAGGTTTGCCAATGAGCGATTGTCACTGATCATGCGTAAGCTTCACTCCATCGAATTAACAACCCATCCAACCCATCAGGAGATATACCGATGCCTATCATCAACAGCCAAGTAAAACCGTTCAAGGCTACCGCGTTTAAGAACGGCGCTTTCGTTGACGTTTCGGACGCCGACTTCAAAGGCAAGTGGTCTGTCGTATTCTTCTACCCGGCCGACTTCACCTTCGTTTGCCCGACCGAGCTGGAAGACTTGGCTGACAACTACGAAGAGTTCAAGAAGCTGGGCGTCGAGATCTACAGCGTTTCGACCGACACCCACTTTGCTCACGCTGCATGGCACAACACTTCGCCTGCAATCGGCAAGATCCAGTACACCATGATCGGTGACCCGACCCTGACTATCTCGCGCAACTTCGACGTGCTGATCGAAGAAGCCGGTCTGGCGGATCGCGGTACGTTCGTGATCAACCCTGAAGGTCAGATCAAAATCGTCGAGCTGAACGACGGCGGTGTTGGCCGTGACGCTTCCGAGCTGCTGCGCAAGATCAAGGCTGCTCAGTACGTTGCCGCTCACCCGGGCGAAGTCTGCCCAGCCAAGTGGAAAGAAGGCGAAGCTACTCTGGCTCCGTCCCTGGACCTGGTTGGCAAGATCTGAGTCGCATGAATCGGCTGGGGGCGTTGAGCTCTTGAGCAAGTAAACCGCATCGCCCCAAAAAACGCCCGGGCGGTAATCGCCTGGGCGTTGTTATTTCTACCCTTTGTAAACAGGAAGCCGCCACATGTTGGACGCCAATCTTAAAGCCCAGTTGAAATCCTATCTGGAGCGGGTTACTCGCCCCATCGAGATCGTCGCGTCCCTTGATGACGGCGCGAAGTCTCAGGAAATGCTCGCACTGCTCAATGATGTGATCAGTGTCTCCAAGGACGTCACCCTGAATGACAGCGGCACCGACGCGCGTACTCCGTCGTTCTCGCTGAGCAGCCCTGGCCACGATATCAGCCTGCGTTTTGCCGGTATCCCCATGGGCCACGAATTCACCTCGCTGGTCCTGGCGCTGCTGCAAGTTGGCGGCTACCCACCCAAGGTCAGTGCGGAAACCATCGAACAGGTTCGCGCTCTTCAAGGCGAATTCCATTTCGAAACCTATTTCTCGCAGTCCTGCCAGAACTGCCCGGACGTCGTCCAGGCATTGAACCTGATGGCAGTATTGAACCCTGGCATCAAGCACGTCGCTATCGACGGTGCACTGTTCCAGGACGAAGTCACCGATCGCAAGATCATGTCGGTGCCCAGCATCTATCTGAATGGCGAGCTTTTCGGTCAGGGCCGCATGGGCCTGGAAGAAATTCTGGCCAAGATCGACACCGGTGCCGGTGCGCGTCAGGCGGAAAAACTCAACGCCAAACAGGCTTTTGATGTACTGGTAGTGGGCGGCGGTCCTGCTGGTTCGGCTGCTGCGGTTTACGCAGCCCGCAAAGGCATTCGTACCGGTGTTGCAGCCGAGCGTTTCGGCGGTCAGGTGCTCGACACCATGGCCATCGAGAACTTTATTTCGGTACAGCACACCGAAGGCCCGAAGCTGGCCGTTGCGCTCGAAGAACACGTCAAGCAGTACGAAGTCGACATCATGAACCTGCAACGCGCCGACAAGCTGATTCCAGGCGCGGCCGGTGAGCTGCACGAAGTTAAATTCGCCAGCGGTGCCAGCCTCAAGGCCAAGACCGTCATTCTTGCCACCGGTGCACGCTGGAGGGAGATGAATGTACCGGGTGAGCAGCAATACCGTAACAAGGGCGTGGCTTATTGCCCGCACTGCGACGGTCCGTTGTTCAAGGGCAAGCGCGTTGCCGTGATTGGTGGCGGTAACTCGGGTGTCGAGGCGGCAATCGATCTGGCGGGTATCGTGTCACACGTGACGCTGCTGGAATTCGATGTGCAACTGCGTGCCGACGCCGTCTTGCAGCGCAAACTGCACAGCCTGCCGAACGTTACCGTGATCACCAGTGCGCAAACCACTGAAGTGACAGGTGATGAGCAGAAGGTCAACGGCCTGCGCTACAAGAACCGCACCACAGGCGAAGAGATCAACGTACCGCTCGAAGGTATCTTCGTGCAGATTGGCCTGCTGCCCAACAGTGAATGGCTCAAAGGTGCCATCGAGTTGTCGCCGCGCGGCGAGATCGTGGTCGATCCTCGCGGTGAAACCTCGGTGCCAGGCATCTTCGCTGCCGGTGACGTGACGGTTGCACCGTACAAACAGATCATCATCGCCCTGGGCGAGGGTGCCAAAGCCTCCCTGAGTGCCTTTGACCACCTGATCCGTACTTCCGCCCCGGCCTGATCGGAGAGCGGTAAACGAAAAGCCCCGTGAGCGATCATGGGGCTTTTTGCTTTCTACGCGGATCGCTCCTTGCCGAAGCGATCACCGGCAGTCTCAGAGCGGCGTTGGCTGGATGATCTCTACCCAGTAGCCGTCCGGGTCCTTGATAAAGGCCAGGCTGTTCATGCGGCCATCGGACAAGCGCTTCTGAAAGTCGACGCCCAGGCTTTCAAAACGCTCGCAGGCGACTTTCACATCCGGGACCGACACGCAGATATGGCCAAAGCCGCGCGGGTCGCTGTTACCGTTATGGTAAGACGCTGTGGCATCGCTTTCAGTACCGTGGTTATGGGTCAGCTCCAGAATGCCGGGGATCGATTTCATCCACTCGTTGCGGGCTTTGTCGTCTTCCGGAATCTGCGCCTTGTCCACCAGCGCGAGGAAGTAGAGGCTGAATTCGGCTTCCGGGAAGTCACGCTTTTCAACCAGGCTGAAGCCGAGCACGCGGGTGTAGAAATCCAGCGATTTGGTGATGTCCTTGACGCGCAGCATGGTGTGGTTGAACACAAACTGCCGGGTAGCCGCTTCAGGGGCGGCGGTAACGCCCGGTAGTGTGTTGAGTTCGTGCAAGCTCATCAATGTGTCTCCAACAGAATGTACAAATAATGCCAAATGATACGGGGCAGGGCGGGCAGTGCCAAACCCTCGCTCGGATAACGTCGCTTCGGTCTTGCTCGATGCCGGCAACAGGCTCAGAATTTCCGGCCACCTGTTCTGGCGACCTGACCATGATCCTTTCGCAATACCGATGCTCCTTGCCAGGCCTGTGCCTGCTCCTGCTGCTGGGCACTGCACAGACTCATGCCGCCGATGCGATGATCATCTGGCCCGCAGGCTGGGAGGTCGAGTCGCTGCCGACCGAGTCGGGCAAGCCCGTGCAACCGTCCGTGCAAGTCAGACAGCGCGCGGTGAAAAACGATCAAAGTGGAAACCCGCTGATGGTCATGGAGCTGACCCAGACACGCCTGACGCCCGGGCATGAGGTCAATGTCCAGGGCGTACTGCTGGAGATGCGCAAGTCGGTTCAGGTCAATTTTGCCCGCAGCGGCCTGCAGAGCGTCTGCACGCATGTGCGTGAGAGCCGGCTCAGCGTCGTGCCGGCACTGGAAACCACCTGCACCATCACCCAGAACGGCGTGCATGTGTTGACCCAGACGCTGGTAGCGGCTGCCAGTAAAGAAATGGCCTGGTCGTTGTCCTACGCGGGATCAGCAGATGGATACACGGCCAACAAGGACGAGGCGTTGCGTATCCGCGAGAGCCTGCGACTGGACGATGCGCAGTGATACCTGCTTTTTCGCAGGCAAAAAGAAGCCCGCCGAGGCGGGCATGGGGCGCTATTCCTTTAGCGGTCTTCATCATCCGAGAATCCATGTGAAAAAAGTGTGAAGCTGCGCGGTGTCGGTCATCCGCCGATTTTCGATGCGGCGAAGCACGCAGTAACAAATTGTCTTATCGCTCATTACACCGAATAAACCGAATAATTACTCTACACATTTCAGCAAGTGTTCAGGTTTGTAACTGCGTGCTGAATCGAATAATCGATGAATTTTTATTGGCGTCATTATTTCAACGGTATTAATGCCTGACGCGCTGGAAGTACATGTACCGAGCAGTTCACTTAATCATGTGTATGAATGTCATGGGCGGGCAGGCAGTCAACTGTGTATGGGCGTTTGATCAGGCAGATGCAGTGTGCAGGTGCTCAGTTGACGTACGGGTAGATAAAAAAAGCCCCGCAAGTGCAGGGCTTCAATTGACAAAGTTTCAATCAGGCGCGAAGCCACGAATCAACAGTGTCTACACCGTACTGCTCTTTCCACGCCTTGAGACCGCGGTGGTTACCACCCTTGGTTTCAATCAGCTCGCCGGTATGCGGGTTCTGGTAAACCTTGACCACGCGTGCACGACGGCGCTTTGGCCCGGCGGGTGCGACCAGCGACGTAGCGCTTGAAGGATCAAGGATTGCGATGATGTCACGCAGGCTTTTGCCGTAGGTGCCCATCAGGTCCTGGAGCTTTTGCTCGAACTCGATTTCCTTCTTCAACCCGGCGTCATTCTTCAAGGATTCCAGCTGTGCCAGCTGTTCTTGAAGGGCTTTCTCTGCTGCTCGAAACTCGGCAAGTCTGGACAAGTAATACACTCCAACAATGTAATGGCTGTTGTCAGCCCTATAAAGCGATGAGACAAAACTGATTGACCGATTCGCTCACTCGATGCTGCCCTGTACCTGCGGTTTCTATGCTGAAACATGGCCTTTGCGGCTTGTCATTGCGCAGACAGAGGATAGTTATAACTCAGTAGCCCGCAAATGATGCACCTTTTTTTTCAGTTAGAAAATAGCCTTTTTCAAATTCGTTAAATAGTCGTGGTGGAGAATGTTGGATATAGGCAATGAAGCCTGCGTTATCAGGCGAGCTGTTGTGTAAGTTATTTCCGACATTAGTCGCTGATGGAAAACGTGCCATGCGACACGGGACGGCTTAAAAGGAGAAACATCTGACAGACATGGGGGCTGGCAGATGCGGAAAGAGTAGAAATGTCTGAAGGCAGCGGATGAAAGGGCGTGTAGCCGCATCAAAGATGGCCCTTGGCCTGCCTTTTTTTGCCTTTCTGACCCTACAGTCCCTGTTGCAGCACCGGGTCGTCGGGGTTCTGCTGCTCGAGCTCCGCCAGCAGAATCTGCACGTTTTGCAACTGACCGTTTTCTTTCCAGTATTGAATCAGCAGCACTCTGGCCTTGCGGTTCGCAGGCTGGCTCTGAACAATCTGCGTCAACTGCCTCTGCGCCGCCTCAAGCTCGTGCAACGAATGCAGGGCAACCGCCAGGTCATAGCGATAGTCGGTGTTATCAGGTGCCAGCTCTGTAGCCTTCGCCAGGCTGAGCACGGCAAATTCTGCCTGCCCGTGGTTAAGCAGCCACATGCCCAGTGCGTGCTGGAGCATGGACGAACCGGGGTTATGTTCCAGCAACTGGGCGAAAAGGCTGCGTGCCTGCTCAGCCTGGCCCTTGCGGTCCAGCAGCTCAATGTGCGCCAGCGCTGCTTCAATATTGCCCGGGTCCAGGGCTGTGGCCCTCTGTAGCGCGGCGACTGCCGGCTCCAGGTCGCCGGTCTGCAGGTACAGTCTGGCCAGTTGCAACTGGTTTTGTGCGCTTTGCGGCTGGCTCTTCAGCGACTCCTGAAACGCCTCGGCACTTTGCTGCAGCACGGCAAAGTACAGCCCCAGTTCATCTGGTGACAGGCCGAGCAGGGCACTGGTGGCGCGGAATCTGACGGATTGTTCGTCGTCGTCCAGCAATGGGCCCAGCAGCAGGCTGCGCTGGCTGTTGGAGACCAGTCTGACGCTGACATCGATAGCCGCTTCGCGCACCTGTGCGGATCGGTCACCCAGCGCGGCATCGAGCAATTTGAGGGCCTGAGGGCTGGGGTAGTCGCTCAATTCGGCGAGCAGGTTGATGCGCTGCTCGTCAGACAGGTCGGTTCGTGCCAGTTGTTGGTACAGCACGCGTGCAGCGCCGGGCTTGCCGTCGTGCGCCTGTTCCAGTGCCTGAGCGTAGGTGTGGCTCAACCTGGCGGGAACGGTCTGAACGGGCAGGCGCCACCACCAGAAGGCCAGTGATAGCGCCAGCATCGCCGCAGCCGCTGCGCCGATCAGCCAGCGATGTCGAGTAGTGGGTTGAGGCGATAACCCCTTGGTAGAAAGTCTGGGCATATCGATTTCCAATGCTTGACGGGTTGCAGCTTCGGGGAGTGGGTGGCAGCTGTCAAACGGCAATCATGATGCCGTCGGCTTACGGACAAAAAAAGCCCCGCGTCCTGAATGGGCGCGGGGCGGGTTTACGGCCTGTTCGGTGTATCAGGCCTGAGGTTGCCAGCCGCCACCCAGTGCCTTGTAAATGGCTACGATGCCGCGGTACAGCTCGATTTCTGCCTGTGCCTGAGAGTCTTCAGCGGCCAGACGCTCGCGCTCGGCATCCAGCAGGACCAGGAAGTCCGCTGTGCCTTCGCGGTACTGCACTGAAGCCAGCCTGGCTGCGGAGCGACTCGCATCGCTTTGGCGCATCAGCGAAACCAGCCGTTGCTGGCGTTTGTCGTAATCGCTGAAGGCGTTCTCCGACTCCTCCAGGGCGAGCAATACCTGCTGCTCATAGTTGGCCAGCGCGCCCTCGGCGTCGGCATCGGCGCTGCGAATCTGCGCCCTGACGCTGCCCAGATCGAAAGCTGCCCAGGTGATGCTGGGGCCGAGTGACCAGGCTTTGGCCGCTGACGAACCGATCTGCGAGCCGCGGCCAGCGGTAAAGCCCAGAAAGCCGCTCAGACTGACCCGCGGAAACAGATCGGCGGTCGCCACGCCGATGCGTGCGGTCGAGGCGGCCAGTTGGCGTTCGGCGGCGCGAATGTCGGGCCGATTGCGCAGCACCTGTGTTGGGTCGCCAATCGGCAGGGCCTTGGCGATAGCAGGCAGTTTGCTCGGGCTCAGGTCGACGCTGAGGTTTTCCGGGCGCTCGCCCAGCAACGTGGCGATACGATTGCGTTGGCGAACCTGTTCGGCCTGCAACTGCGGCACGGTCGCTTCAACGGCTGCCAGTCGTGCCTCGGCACGCACCACGTCCAGTTCATTGCCCACGCCGGCATCACGCAGCTGTGTGGTCACGTCCTGAGAGCTCTGCTGGTTTTTCAGGTTGTCGCGGGCGATGGCTTCACGCAGCTGTGCGCCGCGTAGCTGCCCGTAGGCGTCGACCACCTCGGCAATCAGAGTGACCTGAAGCTGATACAGGTTGGCTTCGGCGGCTTCCTGATCGGCATCGCTGGCTTCCAGTTGGCGCTGAATACGTCCGAACAGGTCGACCTCCCAGGCCATGTCCAGGCCAAGGTCATACCGCTCGCTATTGACGCGCCGCTCGGTAACACCAGGTTGTTGACCCTTGCCCAGGTCACTGCTGGCCCGGCTGGTGATCACCGGCATGGCGTCGTTGGCAACGTCATCGCGAATCGCCCGTGCAGCTTTCAGGCGGGCAAAGGCAACACGCAGATCGCGGTTGCCGTCCAGCGACCGGGCCACCAGTTTATTGAGGGTAGGGTCCTCAAACTGCTGCCACCAGACGGTGTCCACTTTGCTGCGGTCATAGTTGCCCTGGGCTGCGGACGCCAGTTGTGCTGGCGCCGTAACCGGTGCCTTGTAGTCCGGGCCGACGGCGCAGGCCGCCAGCGCCATGACCAGCAGGCTCGGGAGGAAAAGTTTGAACGCGCTCATCAATGCATCTCCGCAGGCAGGTTTTGCAGTCTTTGTGCCTTGGCGGCCTTGCGGGCCTCCTGGCGTTCGACGTAATTACGGATAAGCACGTAGAACACCGGCGTCAGCAGCAGGCCGAAGAACGTGACCCCCAGCATCCCGGAGAACACGGCGACCCCCATGGCATGGCGCATTTCCGCACCTGCACCGCTGGAAAGCACCAGTGGTACTACGCCCATGATGAACGCGAAGGACGTCATCAGAATCGGACGCAGGCGCAGTCGGCATGCTTCCAGGACAGCATCCAGCGGGCTCATGCCCTCGGCCTGTTTGTCCTTGGCGAACTCGACGATCAGAATCGCATTCTTGCACGCCAGGCCCACCAGTACGATCAGACCAATCTGGGTGAAGATGTTGTTGTCGCTACCGGCAATCATCACCCCGGCAATCGCCGAAAGCAGAGTCATTGGTACGATCAGGATCACCGCCAACGGCAGGCTCCAGCTTTCGTACTGAGCCGCCAGTACCAAAAATGCCAGCAGAACACACAGCGGAAAGACGAACAGCGCCGTGTTGCCTGAAAGAATCTGTTGGTACGTAAGGTCAGTCCACTCGTAAACCATGCCGTTGGGCAGCTCTTCACGCAGCAGTTTCTCGACCGCCGCCTGCGCCTGACCAGAGCTGAAGCCCGGACCGGCAGCACCGTTGATTTCTGCCGTTATGAAGCCGTTGTAGTGCATTACGCGGTCGGGACCTGCGGTGTCACTGACTTTTACGAAGGTTGCCAGCGGGATCATTTCCCCCAGATTGTTGCGCACCTTGAGCTGACCGATCTGGTCGGCATCCTGACGGAACTGCTGCTCTGCCTGGACATTGACCTGATACGTGCGGCCAAAACGGTTGAAGTCGTTGGCATACAGCGAGCCCAGATAAACCTGCAGGGTGTCAAAGATATCGCTGACCGCAACGCCATGCGTCTTGGCCTTCTCGCGGTCGATGGCGGCATCCACCTGCGGAACGTTGACGGTGTAGCTGGTGAACAACCCGGCCAGTTCCGGCACGCTGCGGCTCTTGGCAATGATGTTCTGGGTTTCCTTGTACAACTCGTCGTAACCCAGGTTGCCACGGTCCTCTATCTGCAGTCGGAAACCGCCGATGGTGCCTAGCCCCTGTACCGGAGGTGGCGGGAAGATCGCCATGTACGCTTCCTGGATAGAGGCGAACTGGCCGTTCAGGGCGCCGGCAATGGCGTTGGCCGACAGGCTGGGGTCCTTGCGCTCGTCAAACGGTTTGAGGGCGACGAACACCACGCCGTTGTTCGGGCTGTTGGTGAAGCCGTTGATCGACAGGCCGGGGAAGGCAATCGCGTTTTCCACGCCCGGCTGTTTGAGTGCCAGCTCGGACATGCGCTTGATGACATCTTCGGTTCGGTCGAGGCTGGCAGCATCCGGCAGTTGAGCAAAGGCCACCAGGTATTGCTTGTCCTGGCTGGGAACAAAACCGGTCGGCGTGCTGGCGAAACCCAGCCAGGTCAGGACCATCAGGCCTGCATACACCAACAGCGCGATGCCGCTGCTGCGAATGACTCTCGCGACGGTGCCGACATAGCCATGGCTGGCTTTTTCGAAGAAGCGGTTGAACGGACGGAACAGCCAGCCGCCAAGGATTCTTTCAAGGAAACGCGAGAAACGATCCTTGGGCGCATCGTGGCCTTTGAGCAGTACCGCGGCCAGCGCAGGCGACAGGGTCAGCGAGTTGAAGGCCGAAATCACTGTCGAGATGGCGATGGTCAGTGCGAACTGCTTGTAGAACTGTCCGGTCAGGCCGGAAATGAACGCTGCCGGTACAAACACGGCGCACAGCACCAGCGCGGTGGCGATGATCGGTCCGGTCACTTCGGCCATGGCTTTGTGCGTGGCCTCAACCGGTTCAAGCCCCAGCTCGATGTTTCGTTCGACGTTCTCCACCACCACGATGGCGTCGTCCACCACGATGCCGATTGCCAGCACCAGCCCGAACAATGACAGCGCGTTCAGAGAGAAGCCGAACATGTGCATGACGGCAAAGGTGCCGATCAGCGACACCGGTACGGCCACCAGCGGGATGATCGAAGCGCGCCAGGTCTGCAGGAACAGGATCACCACCAGCACGACCAGGATCAGTGCTTCAAACAGGGTGTGAATCACCGCCTCGATGGAGCCGCGCACGAAGATCGTCGGGTCATAGACGATGCTGTAGTCCATGCCTTCCGGGAAGCTCTTTTTCAGCTCGGCCATTCTGGCCCGTACATCGTTGGAGATGTCGATGGCGTTGGAGCCGGGCCGCTGGAAAATAGGGATGGCCACGGCAGGCTGATTGTTCAGCAGCGAGCGCAGCGCATACTGGCTGGAGCCCAGCTCGACGCGCGCAACGTCTTTCAGGCGAGTGATTTCGCCGTCTGCGCCGGCACGAACCACAACGTTCTCGAACTCCTCCTCGGTGACCAGACGGCCCTGGGTGTTGATCGACATCTGAAAACTGGTGGCATTCGGCGAGGGCGGGGAGCCCAGCTGACCTGCGGCAACCTGACGGTTCTGCTCGCGAATCGCATTGACCACATCGGTGGCGGTCAGGTTGCGTGAGGCAGTCTTGTTCGGGTCCAGCCAGACCCGCAGCGAATAATCGCCCATACCGAACAGTTGCACGTCACCGACACCGCCCAGTCGCGCGAGCTCATCCTTGATATTGAGCACGGCGTAGTTGGACAGGTACAGCATGTCGTAGCGCTGGTCCGGCGAGGTCAGGTGCACAACCATGGTCAGGTCGGGGGAGGCCTTGTCCACGGTAATGCCGATGCGTGTCACTTCTTCAGGCAGCTTCGGCTCGCTGCGGGTCACGCGGTTCTGCACCTGCACCTGCGCATTGTCCAGGTCAGTACCCAGTGCGAAGGTGATAGTGAGGGTCAACTTGCCATCGGCAGTGGCCTGCGAAGACATATAGAGCATGCCTTCGACACCGGTAATCGCCTGTTCCAGTGGCGAGGCCACGGTTTCGCCGATCACCTTGGGGTTGGCGCCGGGAAAGTTGGCGCGTACGACTACTGTGGGCGGCACTACTTCCGGGTATTCACTGATCGGCAGCTGGAACAGTGAGATAGCACCGGCGATCAGGATCAGCAGCGACAGCACTGCGGCAAAGATCGGCCGGGAAATAAAGAATTTGGAGAAGTTCATCGGACGAGTCCCTTAGCCGCGCGGCGCAGTGGCGCTGGCGATTTTGACGGCCGCTTTGGGCGCCACTTGTGGCAGGTTGCTGGCTTCGAGAGCCTGGCGTTGTTTGAGCAATGCTGCGAGGGTGTCGGCACTGGCCATCGGTGTCACTTCAGGGTCCACAGGCTGGCCGGGACGCACGCGCTGCAAGCCTTTGACGACGATGGTGTCGTCCTTGCCCAGACCGTTACGGACAATGCGCAGGCCTTCGATTTTCGGGCCCAGCTCGACAGCCCGATAGGCAGGCTTGTTGTCCTTGTCCATGACCAGCACAAACTTCTTGCCCAGGTCGGTGCCCACTGCTTCGTCATTGATCAGCACCGCCGAGTAAGTGCCGCTGCCCACCAGTTTCAGACGGGCATACAGGCCGGGGGTGAAATCCCCGTCGGCGTTATCGAACACCGCACGACCGCGAATGGTGCCGGTCCTGGGGTTGACCTGGTTGTCGACAAAGTTCATCTGGCCCAGGTGCGGGTTGCCGGTTTCATTGGACAGGCCCAGGTACACCGGAGTGGTCTGGCCGCGCTGGCCTTTGCGGGCCAGCTCGGTGTACTTGAGGAACACGCGTTCGTCAGCGTCGAAGTAGGCGTAGACCTTGTCGGTGGAGACCACGCTGGTCAGCGCGGTGACATCTGCAGTCACAATGTTGCCAGCAGTGATTTCTGCGCGACTGACACGACCTGTAATCGGTGCGGTAACACGGGTAAAACTGAGGTTCAGTCGAGCCAGATCCAGCTGCGCCTGAATGGCCGCGACACCGGCCTTGGCTTCCTGCGCCGAGGTGGTGCGCGAGTCGGCCAGCTCGGCGGAAATCGCGTTGTTGGTACGCAGACGCTCGCCGCGCTGGGCTTCATTGTCACTGCGCAGTGCGACGGCACGGGCCTGTTGCAGTTGTGCCTCAAGACGACGAACTTCGGACTGGAACGGACGCGGGTCAATCTGGAACAGCAGGTCGCCTTTCTTGACCAGCGAACCGTCGGTGAACGCTACCTGATCGATCTGACCAGATACCCTTGGGCGAACCTCGACGGTTTCCGGTGCTTCAAGACGACCCGTGAATTCATCCCATTCGTTGATCGGCTGCTCCAGCACCTTGGCCACGCTGACCTTGGCTGCGCCAGGCGCACTGGTGGCTTCCGGCGCGCGGCCGCAAGCACTGATAACGATAAGGGCGAGGGCGGTGAGGGGGTAGCGCAGATGGCTGAGTGTCTGGTGCATGGGAAGTTCCGCCGATAGTAAAGAATGGGCGGATTCTGTTGCGCACAGGGTGTTATTAACGAATCGAATAAACCGAAGGTTACTATCACTGGCAATGATGAGTACCCATAGGTCTTCGAAAACCTGCCTCCGGGTGACCCGCAAGGTGGATGGTGGCCAGGCATTCGGGGCTGAGAATGCTCCCCTTATGGCGAGCCAAAAAGCTCATGTCATATTGCTATCTCTTCGATCAATCTTTGCAATCGCCGCCGCTATCAAGTTGTCCAGCGAACAGTCGATCCTTGAGTATTACGATAAATCCCGAGGAAAAGTTTGATGAAGTCGACATGGCTGGACAATTTGAAGGTCAGCAAAAAGCTGAGTATAGGCTTCGGTCTGATACTACTGGGCGTGCTGACGGTCACCGCGATCGGCTACCTCAGCACCAACCTGCTGATCGAGCGGCTGGGCAAGGCAGCCAAAGTTTCTGAAGTAAAGGCCGATGCGCTAAGCCTCAGGATCGCTGCGCAGGCCTATACTGCCAAGCCTGACGCGAGCAATTCGCAGGGCTACACGGTCGCTTTGGACAACCTGGGCAAGACCATCGAGGACGGCCTGAAGCTTCTGACTGTTCCGGCCAATGCCGATATTCTCAGAGGTATTCGCGATCAGGTGGGTGGCTTGAAACAAACGTTCAGCCAGTTGGTCGATAATAATCGGCAAATTGATCAGGCCATGCAGCCGTTGATCACCATTTCCGAGCAGGTGAGCGGAAGCTTCGAGACACTCCTGCAAAAGACCTTCGACGACGTTTCCCGCTCGCTGGATCAAAGCGGTATCGACCAGGTAAAGATTGCCGGCGACCTGCGCAATGGCATGACCAGTTTTCGCCTGGTGTTTCGCCGTTATATCAGTATCCCGACCACTGAAAACAGGCAGATCACCTTCGATGCTGCCGACTCACTGATCGCTAAGGTGAGCAGTGCGCGCAACCAATTGCCGAACAAGGCCGGCCCGGCAGTGGATGAGGCGCTCAGGGCACTGCAACAGTACAAATCGTTGATGGTCTCCATCTCGCAGCTGATGCAACAGAACGATCAGATTCGCGACAGCCTTCGCCAGCAGTCAATGGAGATCGTCACAAGTACCGAAAAGCTGATGGCGGGCCAGGTGGTCAGTGCCAATAAAGAAAAAGACAGCGCGGTCACCCAGTTGCTCATGGTGGCGGTGATCGTATTGCTGCTGGGCATCTTCGCGGCGATCCTGATTACCCGTCAGATTACTCGTCCGCTCGATTCCACGGTGATCGCTGCGCGTCGAATTGCCGACGGCGATCTGACCAATGACCTCAGCACCACTCGCCAGGATGAGCTGGGCCTGCTGCAAAACACCATGCAACACATGACCGTATCGCTGCGTACCCTGATTGGCGGTATCAGCAATGGTGTGACACAGATCGCCACGGCGGCCGAGGAGCTTTCAGCCGTCAGCGAACAGACCAGCGCGGGCGTCACTCAGCAGAAACTGGAAGTCGATCAGGTGGCGACCGCCATGAACCAGATGGCGTCTACCGTTCAGGAAGTGGCGCAGAACACTGAAGATGCATCGCAGGCCGCCAGACAAGCCAGTGATCGTGCTGCTCATGGCAGCAGCGTGGTGCAACACGCCACGCGTGAAATCAGCCAGCTTGCCGGTGAAGTGGGGCAACTGGGCGAGGCCATGCAGCGCCTGATACAGGACAGTGACAAGATCGGCGGTGTCATTGATGTGATCAAGGCGGTCGCGGAACAAACCAACCTGTTGGCCCTCAACGCGGCGATCGAAGCCGCACGTGCGGGTGAGCAGGGGCGCGGCTTTGCCGTGGTGGCCGATGAGGTGCGCTCGCTGGCTCAGCGTACACAGTCATCCACGACTGAAATCGAGGCGCTGATAAAGTCCTTGCAGGATGGCACCGGCGCGGCATCGGATCTGATGAATGCCAGCCGTCAACGTACCGAAGGCACCGTGGCGCTGGCGCGGCAGGCCGAAGAATCGCTGCTTGAAATCACTCATTCGATTGGGACCATCGAACAGATGAGCCAACAGATTTCTGCTGCCGCTGAAGAGCAGAGCGCCGTCACCGACGAAATCAATCGCAGTGTCATCAGCGTACGGGACATCGCCGATCAGTCGGCCACGGCCACTGAGCAGAGCGCGGCGTCTACCGTGGAACTGGCGCGCCTGGGCAGCAACCTGCAGGACATGGTTGCGCGCTTCCGGATCTGATTGCCGCCACTTTCAAAAAGTCGCGAGGCCCAAAAGTCTCACCCTGCAAAAAGAGCAGCGCTGGCAATCAGCGCTGCTCCACCAACTGCAAAAACCTTCGGGTTCGCTCGTTTTGCGGATTCAGCAGAATTTCGCCCGGGGTGCCGTCTGCCACGATGCGGCCTCCCTCCATGAACAGCACCCGGTCAGCGATGTCCTGAGCGAATTTCATCTCGTGGGTCACCAGTAACATGGTCATCTGAAACTCGTGGGCAATCGAGCGAATCACTGACAGCACCTCGCCGACCAGCTCCGGGTCGAGCGCCGAGGTGACTTCATCGAACAACATGACCTGCGGGCGCATGGCCAGCGCTCTGGCAATCGCTACACGTTGTTGCTGACCACCGGAAAGCTGGCTCGGGTAGGCATCGGCCTTGTGAGCGAGCCCGACCAGCCCAAGGTATTGATGCGCGCGTTCAAGGGCCTCTTCGCGAGGCAGTCTGAGTACCCGTAGTGGTGCTTCGGTGACATTTTCCTGCACGGTGAGGTGTGGGAACAGATTGAACTGCTGGAACACCATGCCTACCCGATGTTCCACCGGAGCCTTGCGTGCGCCAGGCCAGTGCCATCCGGATGTGCGCGCGGGCACTGCTTCGCCTGCGACTTCTATGCTGCCTTGCTGATAGTTTTCCAGCCCCTTGATGAGGCGCAATACCGTTGATTTACCCGAGCCACTGGGGCCGATCAAGGCGACTTTCTGACCTTGAGGAATGCTCAGGTCCAGACGGTCGATGATCCGGTTGCGGCCGAAGTCCTTGACCACGTGTTTCAGCTGTATCTGCGCAGTGGTGACGGGTAGGATTGCGGTGTGTGCGAGATCAGACATGGCTGCGCCTTTCCAGGTATTTGAACAGCAACGAGGTCGGCACACTGATCGCCAGAAACATCAGCGCCATCACTGTGTACGGTTCGTTGTAACGATAGGTCATGCCGGCGATCTGCTTGGCAGCCTGAAACAGTTCAGGGATGGTAATCACCGCCAGAAGCGGCGTTTCCTTGAACATGCCGATCAGGTAATTGCCGAGCACCGGCAGCATGGGTTTCAACGCCTGCGGCAGGATAATGCGCCGCCAGGTGTCGCCACGGCTGAAGTCCAGCGCGCGTGCGGCTTCCCATTGCCCGGCAGGGATGTCATCGATGGCACCGCGATACGCTTCGGCAATGTAGGCCGCGTAATAGCAGCCAAGACCTATCACACCGGTGGTTATGGCCGGGAAGGTGATGCCCGCCAGCGGCAGCGCGAAGAACAGCACATACAACTGGACCATCAACGGCGTATTACGGAAAAAGCTCAGGTAGCCTTTGCTCAGGCGATGCACGATGGTTATCTGCGAGCGCAGTGTCAGGGCCAGGATCAGACCGAGCAAAACCGCGAGCAGGAACCCCAGCACCACGACCTGCACGGTCACCAGCAAGCCCTGAAACAGCTCCGGCAGAATCGACCAGGCGAATGCTATATCAAACTCCATCGTTCATCCCCTGGCCGTGCGCCACGCGGTGGCGTGCTGCTCATAACGCTTGACCAGCCAGCTCAACGGCCAGGCCATCACGAAGTAGCAGATCAGCACGATGCTCCAGATCAGCGTTTGCTGGCCCAGCGTGGTTATCAATTGACTGCCGGTAAAGGTCAGGTCGGTGAGGGTGATGAGTGAGACCAGTGACGTGGTTTTCAGCAGCTCGACCAATTGATTACCCATCGGCGGGATCATGAACGGCAGGGCCTGCGGCAGAATGATTCGCCGAAACGCGCTTATCGGCCCGAAGTCCAGCGCACGCACGGCATCACGTTGGCCCTGGCTGACGTTGATCAGTGCCGAGCGAATGATTTCCGCGCCATACGCCGAAAACGTCAGGCCCAGCCCCAGCACACCAGTGGTCATGGGGGACAGGCGGATGCCGAACAGCGGCAGAATGAAGAACAGGTAAAACAGCAGCACCAATGCCGAGATGCCACGCAGCACCTCGACATACACCATGGCGAACCAGCGTAACGCCCTGAATGGCGACAGGCGCATCAGGGCGATTACAAACGAGAGCACCAGCACCAGCAGTTCGGCAAGCACAGTGATCTGCAGGGTGATCCAAGCGCCGTGGGCCAGTTGTCTGGCAATGAAACCTGCGGTTTCCAGTGTTGCAGCATCAACAGGCATGGCCGTACTCGTGTGGGTCAGGGCCGTTTACTGCGCGCCCTTGCGGGACGGGGCAGATCATGGGTTGCAGCGTTGGGCTGCGGTGATGGCCGGGTCAGCCAGTTCGTTTTCGGTGTAGCCGTACTTCTGCAGGATTTTCAGCAGCTCGCCCGACGCCCGGAGTTTGGCCAGTTGTTCGTTGAAAGCCTGTTCGAAGGCCGGATCGTTTTTTGGCAGGCCGTAGGCGTGGTAATTCCAGCCCGGTTTGCCACTGGCGTCCGGAATCTGCTCGAAAGGCAAGGCGCGCTCGATGTCCGGACTGTTGGATTTCTTGATCAGACTGATGACTTCGGCATCCGGGAAATACACCACGTCCACGCGACCCGCCTGCAAGGCGGCCAATGCCTCGGTGTCCTTGTCGAACAACACCACGTTGCCGTTGGCGATACCGCTGTCTTTGGCTTCCTGAACCTGATTGCTGCCAGGTTGCGTGGCCAGGCGCACCTTGGCGTTGCTGGCGACGTCCTTGAGGCTGTGCAGGTTCAGCGGGTTGCCGGTTTTGACAATGAACGCACCGCCGGATCGCGTCACCGGGTTGGAGAACGCGATGACCTTGCAGCGATTCGGATTGATGAACAGGCCTGCACCGATCAAGTCGAAACGACCTGCTGCCAGACCCGGCACCAGCGAACCGAAGTCAGTGATGGGCGTCTCGATCTGCTTGATGCCCAGCGGTTCAAGGATTGCACGCAGTATCTCGACGTTGGCCCCGGTCGCTTTGCCATCGGTGCCGATGTAGGCATAGGGCTGTTCGTTGGCGATGCCAGCGGTCAAGCCGTCAGTGCGGCCTTTTTCCAACAGCCCGGCCAGGGCGGGAAACGAAATGACGGCATTCAGCAACAGCGCTGAACCCATCAGGGCTGGGAACGACAGGGGGTTGATGCCTTTCATTGCGGTGCTCGAAGTAGGGGGATAGGGGCTTCTTGCTGATGCAGCCTGAACATGCGAGTCAGGTGCGCAAGTTGGCCTGGTCTTGCCTGCATCCTGCTTCGGCAACGTTTGGTGCATAAGATGAAACTCTATAGCTATTAAAAAGATAATTTAAATATCGATAAGGAATATGCATATACGCAGTCGCCGACGCCATGGGTTTCAAACGTCGTGCGACCAATTGATGCAAGCCCAGGTATTTGTCAGTGCATCCCTGTTTGTAACTCCAGACGCCGGCCAGGTATCGCAGCAATCAATTCCTGGGTGTAAGCCGCTTCAGGTCTGGCAAAAACATCCTCGGCCAGACCCTGCTCGACGGTCTTGCCATGCTTGAGCACCAGCACCTGGTGGGCAACGCTGGCGACGACTGACAGGTCGTGGGAAACCAGCACGTAGGCGATGCCGGATTCGGATTGCAGTTCGACCAGCAAGTCGAGAATCTGCGCCTGCACCGACACGTCCAGTGCCGAAACCGGCTCATCGAGCAGCAGCAGATCCGGTTGCAGGGCCAGCGCTCTGGCAATTGCTACGCGCTGACGCTGGCCACCGGAAAGCTCGCGGGGCAGCCGGTCCAGGTACGCTACGGGCAAGTGCACTCGCTCGATCAACTGGCGTGCGGCCTGCTCCAGTTCGCGGCCTTTGAGCAGGCCGAACGAGACCAGTGGCTCGACGATGCTCTCGAATAGCGTGAAGCGCGGATCAAGTGCCGCGAACGGGTTTTGTTGCACTAACTGGATACGCCGCCGCAGTGGTCTGAATTCGCGCCAGCCCAGGTCGGTAACATCCTGGCCGTCCAGCAAAACTCGCCCGTGGGTGGGTTTTTCCAGGCCCAGCGCAATGCGCAGTGCAGTACTTTTGCCAGAGCCGGACTCGCCGACGATGGCCAGGGTCTGGCCGGGATAAACCTTGAAGTTGACGTCCTGCAATGCCTGGAAGCCTGTGTCTTCACCTTTCACGTAGGGCAGGCGATAGGTCTTGCCGATGTTGCTCAGGGTCAGCAGAGGCGTGTCGCTGCTCGATACCGGACGCACTGTTGCCGGGCTCTTGCGTTGGCCGAAAGCCGGTGCTGCCGCGATCAGTGCGCGCGTATAGGTATGGCGAGGCGTGATGAGTATCTGTTGCGGCGGGCCTTGTTCGACCAGCTCGCCCTTGTTCATCACCAGCACACGGTCAGCACGATCGGCAGCCACGCCGAGATCGTGGGTAATGATCAGCAGGGAAATGCCGCGCTCGGCCACCAGGCGTTGCAGGTGATCAAGGATTTTGCGCTGCACTGTCACGTCCAGAGCGCTGGTGGGCTCATCGGCGATGATCAGGCGAGGATTGCCCGCCAACGCGATGGCGATCAGCACGCGCTGGCGCATGCCACCGGATAGCTCGTGCGGGTACTGGCGGGCGCGCAATACCGGCTTGTCCAGACCGACCTGCTGCAGTAATTCCAGCACATCGGCATCCACTGCCGGGTAACGCCGGCCGTGGGCTTGAATCAATGCTTCGGCAATTTGCCGGCCGATGCGCAGGGTAGGGTTGAGGCCGACCATCGGGTCTTGCGGGACCAGACCGATCACGCTGCCGCGAACCCGACGTTTTTCTCGCTCGGAGGCGTGGCTCAGGTCGTGACCATCGACGTGCAGCTCGCCGCCGGTGACGGTCGCGTTGTCTGGCAAAAGGCCGAGTATGGCGTTGGCCAGGGTCGACTTGCCGGACCCGGATTCTCCGACAATTGCCACGGTTTCACCCCTGGCCACCTGAAACGAGACGCCGCGTACAGCCTGGTTGGTCTGGCCGTCGAAACGGTAGGCGACACCCAGATGACGAATGTCGATCAGTTGAGCGGTATCGGTCATCGTTGAGTCTCTTCCAGAGTGCGGGCGATGTGATTGAAGCTGAACACTACGCCAACCACGAACAGACCAGGCAGCAGCGACACCCAAGGCGCGGTCATCAGGAAGTGACGACCGTTGGCGATCAGCGTGCCCCATTCGGCAGCCGGTGGCTCGGCACCGAAGCCGAGGAAACTCAGCCCGGCAGTCGCCAGAATCGCTGCACCGAAATCCAGTGTGGCAAGCACCGCAACTGGGCCCCAGGCGTTGGGCAAAATGTGGCGCAGCAGGGTTCGGGTCCAGCTGGCACCGCCCAGACGCGCCGCTTCGACGTAAGGCAGGGTCTTGACCCGCAGCACTTCGGCGCGGGTTGTGCGGGCGAAGCCGGGGATGATCCCTACACCCACCGCGATGGCCACCGGAATGGTGCCGAAACCGATGGCGGTGACAATCGCCAGCGCCAGTAAAAGGCCGGGCAGGGCCAGCAATACATCGATCAGGCGCATGATCACCGCATCGATGCGCCCGCCTGCAAAACCGGAAATCACCCCCAGGCTCAGGCCTCCGGCCATGGCGATGCCCACCGCCAGCAATGCGGCCTGTACCGACAGGCTCGATCCGTGTACCACGCGAGTGTAGAGATCACGGCCCAGTTCGTCGGTGCCGAACCAGTGCGCGGCATTTGGCGCGGTGAGTTTGTCGCTGGGCGAGGTGGCGTAAGGTGCGTAGCTGCTCAGCAGGTTGGGTGCCAGCGCGGCCAGTAATGCAAAGGCGACCATTGCCACTGCAAGCAGAAACCCCGGACGGCGCAGCAGGGGCTTGGCGGCCTCCACGGCGCGACTCAGGCTGCTGCGTCGCTGCCACTGCGCGGCAGGTGCGTTTTTGCCGGGAAGGTTTTGAGCGGAATCAACAAGGCGGGTCAGGCGCGCAAGGCGGTTGTCGAAGATAGTCATGGCGTCAGGAGACCTTTGGCGTGTGGGCGATGCGCGGATCCAGCGCGGGGTACAACAGGTCAACGATCAGATTGACCACGACGAAAGCCGCTGCCGAGACTGCAACGATGGCCAGCACCACCGGAATGTCCTGGCGCAGCACGGCCTCCTGGGCAAGACGACCGACCCCGGCGCGAGCGAAAATGGTTTCCACCAGCACGGCACCGGACACGGTGTTGCCCACTTGCAGACCGATCAGCGTCAACAGCGGCAAGGCAGCGTTCTTGAACGCATGGCGGGCCTGAACCTGGGCGCGAGTGAGGCCCTTGGCGTAGGCGGTAATGATGTAGGGCTCTTTCCAGACGCCCTGAAAGCCGCGTTGTAAAACTTGCGCGTACACTGCAGCGCTGGGGATCGCCAGTGTGACAGCGGGCAATATCAGGCTGGAAAAGCCCTTATTGCCGGTCGCTGGAAACCAGCCAAGGCTGAATGCGAACAGCTGAATGAACAACAGGCCCATCCAGAATACCGGTACTGAGAAGCCCAGCGACGGCAGCCGGGACAAGGCGACCTTCAACGGCTGCCAGCGCACGTAGGCGGTGAGATAAGCCAGCCCGACGCCACCGATCAGCGACAGAACAATGGCCAGCCCGGCCAGGCTCAGGGTTTGCGGCAAACGTTCGACCAGCAGTTCCGAAACCGGACGATTGAGTGTCAGCGAATTGCCGAAGTCACCCTGAACAGCGCCCCACAGCAGATCGACATATTGCTCGAAGACGCCTCGGTCCAGCCCGTAATAGAGCTTGGCTTGAGCAAGGTCCTGCGCGGACAGGGAGTCGATTTCGACACCTGAGGCGCTGAGCATGATCGACAGGGTATCGCCGGGCAGCAGATACAGAATGAAATAGGTGATGCTGTAGGCACCCCAGAGTACCAGCAGCGCCTGGGCGATCCGGCTGAGGATATAACGGCTCATGGCGTGACGATCTCGATGTCGTTGAACAGCGCAAAGCCTTCCGCCGTCCAGTGGAAGTTACGCACGTTTTTCGCCGTGGCGGCTTGCCAGACCCGCTCGTAGACCGGGAATGCCGAACCTTCATCGATCAGCAGGTCCTGCAGGTCGCCATAGGCTTTTGCGCGTTGTTCGCTGCGCGTGGCGGTCAGCCCGGCGTCAAACAGTTCCAGGGCTTTGGCCAGTGTTTGCGGTGCGTAAAGATTGGTCGCCAATGTCGAGCTGTTGGCGCTGCGCGGGTCGATGATGGTCTGCAGGATGATCGGGTCGGCGCGGGTCATGTAGGTGGACGTCAGGTCATAATTGCCTGCCGCATTGGCAGCTGCCCATTCGGCGGTAGTAACCACGTTGAGCTTGAGCTCGATACCCACCTTGCGCAGCTGATCCTGAATCAGCACATCACCAGCGGTTTCAGCGGGGGACAGGTTGTAGGCCAGCTTCAGTCGTTTGCCGTCCTTGTACCGATAGCCGTCGGCGTTCTTCTGCCAGCCAGCTTCGTCGAGCAAGCGCTCTGCACCCTGAGGATCATAGGCCAGTTTGTCGGATTGATTTTTGTAAAACGGCGTGGTGACGTCGTAGATACCCGACACCACCGGAAATTGCGGGTTGTAGACAGTGGCGGCGTAGGTCTTGCGGTCGATGGCCTTTTGCAGGGCCAGACGCACATTGCGGTCAGCGAGGATGCGATTGCCGCGCGTGTTGGGGTACATGTTCAATGCTGGCCCTGGCAGCGAGCGGCTCTGGATGGTCGCGCCCCTGGATTTGAACAGGTTCAGGTCCACTTCGGAGAACGGGTTGCGTGGCCAGAGGATATCGACCTGGCCCTGAACGAACTGGCCATTGCGCACGCTCTCTTCCGGAACGTAACTGACCTCGACCGCATCCAGATGCGCCTCGCCCCTGTTCTGCGCATTGGCCGATGGCCAGGCATAGCCCTTGCGTTTGATCAGGCGCAAACCGCTTTCAGGTGTGTAGCGCTCCAGCACGAATGGCCCGGTGCCAATGATCGCGCCCAACGAACGCTCCTTGACGCTGAGTGCGTAGGACTCTGGAGCAAGAATGGCGAGATTGGTGGTGGAGGTGGCTTGCAGAAAGCCCGCATTTGGCGTGGCCAGCACCAGTTTTACAGTGAAATCGTCCACGACTTCGGCGTGGTCGTAACCCTTCAGGTAGGTCGCGCCAAAGGTTGCAGGTAATTGCGCGGCAAACGCTTTATTGCTGTCGTAGGCGGTTTTTACGGCCTGTGCGTCGAAGCGCGTGCCATTGCTGAACGTCACATCCTTGCGCAAGTGGAAGGTGTACTCCAGCGCGTTTTCACTGACGTCCCAGCGCTCTGCCAGCCAGGGAATGATAATGCCGGTCTGTGGGTCCTGATCGGTCAGCGACTCGGCGACATTACGCAGCACCACGCGGTGCTCCAGCCAGTACACCTGGAACGGATCAAGGCTGACCAGCGTGGTGTTGTCTCTGAAGAAAGCGACTTTAAGCGTCTTGCTTGCCAGGCCTTCCTGGCCAGAGGGCGAGCAGCCGAGCAGGGTGAGGGCAGTAATGGCGGCGAATAACAGGCGTGCAAGAAGAGGGCGCACGGTCATCGCGCTGTCCTCCGATATACGAATCCGTGGGTGAAAGTCGAGGGTTGAGTGCGATGCATGGAAAAGTCCTCTTCAAGTCGAGCGCAGCGATCCGGCTGGTTTTAAGACCGTATGCTTATGGAAAGAGGCTGTAAAAGTATTTTTTCTTCTAAGCTAATATAGGTTTTTATGATTTATTTGATAATTTATTATGCTTTATAGGTATTTTGTGGTGCTTGGCTAATGTCTGCGGTGTAGGTTCGCAGCGATTCCAGGGAGAAGCGGGGTGGAACCTGTTCTTTCCTGATCGCCACCCATTGCTGATTTTGCGGGTGAGTCAGCCCGCAGCATCAGGGCGCGCAGGCGAATCCAGCAGCGGAATTGTCGCTGAGTATCCTGATCACGCAGCCCAGGCAGGTCTGATTGCAGTGGATGGTTTGCGAACCGGCTTGATGCCGGTTCGTTCGTTTACAAGGTGGCTCCCGCCGCGCCTGCCTTGCTCTTGAGCTCTGCTTCAAGGCGGTCAATGAACAGGCGCACCCTGTGGGGAACGCGCTGGCGTGTTGGCAGCACTGCCGTGACAGACAGCTGTTCGGGTATGGCATCTTCGAAGTCCACCTGCTGAAGGCTGCCTTCGTTGATTTCCTGTCGGACATCCCAATAGGTCAGCATGGCCAGTCCCATACCTTGTTTACATGCCGTGCGCACGGCCTCGACGCTGTTGGCAGAGAAGGGGCCCTGAGCGCGAATGGTGATGGGCTCGCCGTTTTTTGTGAACGACCACCAGGGCATTGCGTGCAAGGCAATGCACGGGTGGTGTCTGAGTTCGTCCAGTAGCGCTGGTTTGCCGTGCCTCGCCAGGTAGTCTGGGCTTGCACACACCACCCGTGGGTTGGGCGCCAGCGACCTGGCCACCAGAGCCGAGTCGCGTATCGTGGCAATCCGGATGGCGACATCGATTCCCAGTCCGGCGATGTCGACAATGCTGTCCGACAGCGTCAGGTCGATACTCAGTGCCGGGTTTTCCAGCATCAATGCGGGCAGCAGCGGCATGATGACTGTCTGACCAAACACACTGGGTGCCGTGACCCGCAAAACGCCGTTGGCAGATACTGCATCAGCCTTCAGTGTGGTGCGAGCGGTCTCGCTTGCTTCCAGTATGGTTTTGGCATGAGGCAGAAAAACTTCGCCTTCCGCCGTCAGCGATACCGAGCGGGTTGTACGGTGAACCAGCCTCACGCTCAGGTCGTTTTCCAGCGCTGCCAAACGTCTGGAAACCGCCATGGGAGATAACCCGAGTCGACGGGCCGCTTCGGACAGGCTCCTGCTGGATGCAATGGCCGCAAATACCTCTATGTCAGAAATTTGCACAGGTTCTATCCATTTCCGTTAAAGCGCCTTATCTGAACGGCTGGGTTCCAATGGGCTGCAACAGCACTTACCGTCATGCAGGTTATGTCAGCTGCTGCGGGCAATTCGCAGGCGATCTGCACAGTGAGGGTTTGAAGTATGAGCGAGATAAACAAACACGTTACAGCCCCGTTCGACATGGGTCATCTGAAACTGAAGAACAGGTTTGCGGTAGCACCCATGACACGCGTGAGCGCGGACGAGCAGGGCAATGCAACGCAGAACATGACGCGCTATTACGAGCGGTTCGCCAAGGGTGGTTTTGGCCTGATCATCACCGAGGGCAGCTATACAGATCGCAGTTCTTCCCAAGGCTACCGCTTCCAGCCCGGGCTCACCGATGACGAGCAGGCTCAGGCATGGCGTGCTGCCACCGATGCCGTTCATCGCCATGGCAGTGCGATGATTGCGCAGATCATGCACGCGGGTGCACTCAGCCAGGCCAATCGCTTCGTCAGCGAGTCTGTTGGCCCTTCGGCCATTCGTCCCAAGGGCGAGCAGATGGCGTTCTATTACGGCGCGGGCAGCTACCGGATTCCGCGAGCCATGAGCGACAAGGATATCGCCGAGGCCATCGACGGGTTCGCCCGTGCTACGCAGCTGGCTTTGGGCACTGCGGGCTTTGACGGTGTCGAGATTCACGGCGCAAATGGTTATTTGCTGGACCAGTTTCTGACCGACTACAGCAATCAGCGTACCGATCGATGGGGAGGTGATGTTCAGCAGCGCCTGCGCCTGACGCTCGATGTCATTGCCGAAGTGAAAAAAATGGCCGGGCAGGCACCGGTGGGTGTGCGCCTTTCACAGGGCAAGGTCAACGACTTCCAACATAAATGGGCGGGAGGAGAGCGCGATGCCGAGATTATTTTCGGTACGCTGGCAGATGCCGGAGTCGATTACATTCATGTGACGGAACACGAGGCATGGCAACCTGCTTTTGCCCAGAGTGAAGCCAGCCTGATCAAACTGGCCCGTCGCTACGCGCCCGATGTTGCGCTGATTGCCAATGGCGGCTTGCACGACCCGGAAAAAGCCGACAAGGTGCTGCGCGAGGGTGCAGACATCATCGCCGTGGGCAAGGGCGCCCTGGCAAACCCGGACCTGCCGCGGCTGCTGCTCGAAGGCCGAGCAGCCCGCGACTTTGATCCTGCCATCCTCGGGCCCATCGCCAACATCAAGGACAGCGAACTGGTCTGATTGCTTCTGATGAGTATCAGCGCGGGATAAGCGTGCTTAATGCCAAGTCGATAGGCGTTGCGCCCTGGGTCAGTTCGATGATCTGCCGGGATATCCCGGGTCGTTCGACCAGAGCAGCCAGGACGGCGGCTACGTCGTCGCGTGGTATTTCGCCATACGCAATGGCCAGGCCTGCGCTGACCTTACCGCTGCCCTGGCTGTCGACCAGGGTGCCCGGTCTGAGAATCACCCAGTCCAGTTCTGAAGATGCCAGATACACATCGGCTTGTTTTTTAACCCGCATGTAATTCTCGAAACCGGCTGAAGTGTCTGTGCCGCGCGCAGCTTCAGGAAATGCCGACACCAGCAGGAAGCGATTTGCCTTGGCAAGCAACGCGGCTGCCACGGCGGTTTCCAGGCCCTTGCCATCGATGGCATTGGTCAGCTCGATGCCCGCGCCGCCAGCCCCGGCGGTGAAAACCACCACGTCGCTGCCTGCCATCAAACCGGCCAGTCGAGACGCATCCAGCTCGGTGAGGTTGCCTAGCAAGGGCAGGGCGCCGGTCTCTTTTATGGCCGCTGATTGCTCTTCCTTGCGGTGCAGTGCGAGCACTTCGTGACCGTTGTCGGCAAGGTTTTTTACAAGGCGTCGGCCGATCTTTCCGGCGGCACCGATGACGAAAACTTTTGACATGAGATCTTCCTCTGGTGAGTCGTGCGCCGCTGCTGCGTAGCGTCGGCGCATTTCAGCCGGGTTAACCTTCGAACTGATGGTAAACCTTGGCAATCACTTTCCAACTGCCGTCGATTTTTATCAGCGTCAGGTAGTCATTGTAGTCCGCACCGATAGCGTCCTTTTCCATATCAATCCGCACCACTGCCGTGGTTGGCGTGATGGCAAGGACATCCAGACGCGTTGTGATGTCTGGAGCGGTACCGTTGCTTTCGACGAATGTGTACAGGTTGCTGATCGGTCCGCCCAGTAGTTGACCATTGGTGAAGCCATACATCACAGCGTCCTTGTGAAAAGCTTCTGCGATAGCGGCAACGCTGCATGTGCGCAAGCCGTCTACGTACTTGCTGGCCGTTGCGATAACTGCGTTGTAGTCGTTGGTCGGGACTGTTTTGATGTTTTTGCTCATGGGGGGCTCCTGGTTTAAAACAAACTGATTCTGGTGCTGCTGTGGTTTCAATAGTTACCCGGTGGCCAGTCCGTATAGCCCTTGGCACCACCACCGTAGTAAGAGTCACGCGGGGCAATGGTCAGTTCGGCACCATGGCGCAGACGCGCAACGAGATCGGGGTTGGAGATAAACAAGCGGCCGAAAGCCACTGCGTCGATCTTGCCTTGTGCGCGTCGCTCTACCGCCATCTTCAGGTCATAGTTATTGTTGCCAATGAACGGGCCATTGAACTGGGTACTTAGCGCGTCCATGTCGACACCTTCAGGCACTTCACGGGACGTGGCAGTGGCGCCTTCGACAAAGTGCAGGTAGGCGAGATTGAGTGTGTTCAGTTGCTGGATGAGATAACCATGAAGGCCCATGACGTTGCTGTCAGGGGCGGTGTTACCGGCATCCGGCGTCACCGGCGACAGGCGAATACCTACGCGCTCACTGCCCCAGATATCCACGATGGCCCTGGTTACTTCAAGCGTCAGGCGGGCGCGGTTTTCTATCGAGCCGCCGTACTGATCGGTTCGCTGATTGGTGGAGTCGCGCAGAAACTGGTCCAGCAGGTAGCTGTTCGCCGAGTGGACTTCAACGCCATCGAACCCGGCACGCTTGGCGTTTTCTGCCGCGTGTTTGTATTGCTCGATGATCCCGGGGATTTCGTCAGTTTCAAGCGCGCGCGGCATGGACACCGCTACGAACCCGTCGACGGTGTAGGTATTGCCCTCGGCCTTGATGGCGGAGGGAGCGACCGGTGCCTCACCATTGGGTTGCAGGTCGACACTGGAGAAACGACCTACGTGCCAAAGCTGGCTGACGATCCTGCCTCCAGCGGCGTGTACCGCATCTGTGACTTTCCTCCAGCCCGCCACTTGCTCTTCGCTCCAGATGCCAGGCGTTGCGGCATAGCCTCGACCTTGAGCGGAAATGTTTGTCGCTTCGCTCACAATCAACCCTGCTGTAGCGCGCTGTGCGTAGTAGGTTGCGTGTAATTGATCGGGAACGCCGTCCTCGTCGTAGCGACTGCGAGTGACGGGGGCCATGACAATACGGTTGGCCAGCTTGATCGAGCCCATCTGCATGGGTGAGAAAAGGTCGGTGGTAGTGCGTGAGTCGTTCATCAATTACCTCTGTTAGTGGACCGGTCGTCTACTAAAAAATTAAAAAAACGCGTGCTAACGCAGCAGGCGCTTGGTCATGGTCAGTGCTTTATCGAAAGACTCTGTGGACTTGTTCACCTTCACCAGAAGGGAAGCACCAAGCCAGAGTTGGTAGAGGGATTGCGCGAAGCCTTCATGGTCTCCCTCGGGATGAATGCTGCCATCGGCCGCACCCATGTCTACGCAAGCAGTAATACGTTTGATAATTCTGGCTGTACCGACTTCGAGCACGCCACGCATGTCCTCGGACAAGTCGCAAA
Organism: Pseudomonas sp. ICMP 3272; assembly: GCF_001466905.1. Taxonomy (NCBI): domain Bacteria; kingdom Pseudomonadati; phylum Pseudomonadota; class Gammaproteobacteria; order Pseudomonadales; family Pseudomonadaceae; genus Pseudomonas; species Pseudomonas sp. ICMP 3272. The sequence continues at coordinate 95,970 of NZ_LKEK01000042.1, read as the reverse complement.
CTTCCGCTCCCAGCTTGACGACCAGGCACTTGCCTTCGGGAAGTTCGGTGCCTTGGGTTTCTGCCCAGTAATTAAAGTAGGCCAGCAGCCGCTCGGCTCCGCTGCCGGGACGCGCCATAAGTGCATCGATTCGGCCCAGGTATTCGGAAAAATACTCTTCCAGCAGTGCCTGACCGAATTCTTCTTTCGATTTGAAATAGTAATAGAACGAACCCTTGGGTACACCTGCCGTGCTTAAAACCTCAGCGAGGCCGACGGCGGTATAGCCTTTGTTCGTCATGAGCGATCTGGCCACATTGATGATGTGCTGTCGCATGTCCTGGGCTGGTTTCTTCATAATGTCGAGCATCCTAAATTGAAATAGACCAGTCGTCTACAAAAAATCGAAATTTACTGCATGGAAAAACCGCAATCGGTGGCAATAGCGCAGCTCATAAACAAAAATAATTTGTGCTTATGAAAAATTTATATTGATTTATTTTAGGTTAGCGTCGCTTTAGCATGAAGCTACCTTGAAAAAGCCGTCGGGCAGGGACCGTACCGTCCGACCTCATAAGCCAATAAGAGCTGTAATCGGAGTCCTGATGAGTCTTTCTCCTTTCCATCTTGCAATCCCTGTTTACGATCTGGCCGCGACACGTACCTTTTACGGCGAAGTGTTCGGTCTTTCCGAAGGACGCTCCAGCGCCCAGTGGGTCGATTTCGACTTCTACGGCCACCAGTTAGTGATTCACGAGCACCCGAAAACCGCTTCTCAAGAGAGTGTTCACAGCAACCCGGTGGACGGTCATGACGTACCGGTCCCGCACTTCGGCATCATTCTGGAATGGGCCCAGTGGGAGGCCCTGGCGGAGCGCTTGAAATCCTTTGGCACCGAGTTCGTCATCGAACCCTACATTCGATTCAAAGGCCAGGTGGGTGAACAGGCCACCATGTTCCTGTTCGATCCCTGTGGTAATGCCCTTGAGTTCAAGGCCTTCAAAGACATGAGCCAGCTCTTCGCAAAATGATAAAAGGCCTGGCGCGCAACATTGTGCCAGACCCTCTTGAGTGATCAGCAAGTCCTGAGTCAGTGCTTGTTCAGGGCCTGCTGGTTAATCAGTTCGACCAGCGCTTGCACAGGCTCGCTCAGGCTGCGACGAGCGCGATGTACCAGCCCGATATCGCGATGAAACGTGTGTTGTTGCAAATCGATGGAACGCACACCAGCAGGCCAGTCCTGGCTGCTCGCGGTTTCTGGGACCAGTGCGACACCCACGCCATTGGCCACCAGTTTGATGATCGCATCCAGTTCATCGAGCTCGCATACCTCGCGCAGCGAGACATGGGTTTGCCGCAGGAACCGGTCAACCTGACGGCCGCCAAACGACGATCGGTCGTAGCGAATGAATGGGTGAGCTGAAACCAGCTCCGACCAGTCATCCCCCGGCGTATCGGCAGGGACGATAAGCCGGTAGGGCTCGCGCACCAAGGTAGTCCATCGCAAGTCACTGTGCAGCGAGAAGGGTGGGCGAATGATCGCGGCCATGTCGATCTCGCCAGCGTCCACCTGATTGACCAGATCCATGGACAGCCCCGGGATGACACGCGTCCTGCACGCGGCGAATCGTTGGTGAAACTCGGCAAGCGCCTGCGGCAGAAATGAGCGCTGTACAGAGGCAATCGCGCCGATAGTCACCAATACGTTAGCGGGCAACCCCACCGTAGCAGTGCCCAGGGCGTTGAATTGGCGCACCAGGTCCTGCCCCTGTAACAGCACCTGTTGGCCCATTCGGTTGAGTTGGGCTGAACGTCCTTTTCGGTCAAACAGCTCGACACCTAGTTCCGCCTCCAGACGTTGCATCTGCGCACTGACGGCGGCCTGGGTGAGCCCTATCTTGCTGCCGGCAGCCGCAAAAGTCCCTTCTCTGGCCACGGCAATAAATGTTTTCAGTTCTTTAATCATGGTCAAATAATAATTGTATTTTGACTGAAAACGCATTTATTAAATTTGTTATTGGCGGGTTGCCCCGCCCGTATGTGAGCGATCACGAATGGCGACAGTCATTGCGGACCGCTCACACTTGTACCTACTCCATGGCCTCGGTCAAACCCTGATCTTCGCCGAGAAACCCGCCGCTCTGGTGATGCCACAGCCGCGCATAGGTTCCGTTCTTGCCGAGCAGTTCGGAGTGGGTGCCTTGTTCGATGATGCGACCGTCGTCCATGACAATGAGCCGGTCCATGGCTGCGATGGTAGACAGGCGATGGGCGATGGCGATCACGGTCTTGCCTTTCATCATTTCATCGAGGCTTTCCTGAATAGCCACTTCGACTTCCGAGTCCAGCGCGCTGGTGGCCTCGTCCAGCAGCAGGATCGGCGCATTCTTGAGCATCACCCGGGCAATCGCGACACGTTGACGCTGACCGCCCGACAGCTTGATGCCACGCTCACCCACCAGAGTGTCGTAGCCGCTATTGCCTTGCTTGTCGCTCAGTTGGCTGATGAACCCATCGGCCTGAGCACTGGCCGCCGCGCTGTGGATTTGCGCATCAGTCGCGTCGGGACGGCCATAGGCGATGTTGTCGCGGATGGAACGGTGCAGCAGGGATGTGTCCTGAGTGACCATGCCGATGGCACTACGCAGGCTGTCCTGGGTGACGTGCGCAATATTTTGCCCGTCGATGCTGATTGCTCCTTCATCTACGTCATAGAAGCGCAACAGCAGGTTGATGAGTGTGGATTTCCCGGCGCCGGAGCGACCCACAAGGCCGATTTTTTCACCCGGCCGAATGGTCACGTTCAGGGCATCGAGCACCTGACGTTCGCCGTTGTAATTGAAACTCACATTGTCAAAGGTTACCGCACCACCCGTGGTGACCAGGGCGGCTGCATCCGGCGCATCCTCAACCTTGGGGCCGCGGGTCAAGGTTTCCATACCGTCCTGTACGGTGCCAATGTTCTCGAACAGCGAGGTCATTTGCCACATGATCCAGTGCGACATGCCATTGACGCGCAACGCCATGGCGGTAATCGCCGCTACGGCACCGGTGCCGACCTGACCCTGATGCCACAGCCATAGTGCATAACCACCTGCACCCATGATCAACGCGACCACCAGTACCTGATTGACGATCTCGAACTGGCTGACCAGACGCATCTGGCGAAAGCCGGTCAGCTTGAAGTCTTCCATCGCAGCGCGTGCGAAGTGCGCTTCACGTTTGGAGTGGGAGAACAGCTTTACCGTGGTGATGTTGGTGTAGGCGTCCGAGATACGCCCGGTCATCGATGAGCGCGCGTTAGCCTGCTCCTGTCCGACTTTGCCCAGGCGGGGCACGAAATACAGCATGGCCAGACCGAACAGGGCGATCCAGGCAATGAAAGGCAGCATCAGCTTCAGGTCGAAGCCGCCGGCCAATGCAATGATCGCGATAAAGTACACCCCGATTCCGGGCGCGATTTCGATGAGTGTGAACAGCACCTCACGCACCGACAGTGCCGTCTGCATCACCTTGGTGGTGACGCGGCCAGAGAACTCATCGGAGAAAAAAGAAAGGCTTTGGCGCAACATCAACCGATGGAAGTCCCAGCGCAGCCGCAATGGCAGGTTGATCGCCAATACCTGGTGCTGGACCATCGTACGCAACGCGACCAGCCCGATGCTGGCCAGCAATACCAGGCCGATGCCCCACAGCACGCTGCTTTCCTGCATGGCCGTATCGTCGCCGGCCTTCCAGGCCGACAGCAGGTCCACGACCTGCCCGAGAAAAGAAAACAGCCAGGCTTCGTAAATCGATACGCCGGCACTCAGTAGCGCAAGCGCCAGGATGTAGCCACGGGCTCCCCGTGTGCAGGCCCAGAGAAACCGCACCAGACCGTCAGGAGGCGGCGGCACTTCGTCGGGCGGGAAGGGGTCGAGCCATTTTTCAAACGCGCGAAGCATGGTGGTCTCCGAAAGGATTTGGTGAGGATTCTGGCATTGGACGCCTATGCGCAATGCATCAAGGCGTTACCAGGGAATGCAGATGAGTCTGGACCTGCGGGTCATTGGTCGTCGGTAACACTACGCAGACTATCCCACAGGCCCATCATTTGAGTGACTGCGGCATCCAGTGTGGCATGTGGAACATCGTCGCGAGCCAGTGTAGACAAGCCCAGAAGAAAACTGTCGAACGCAGCAGCGAGAGCCTCCGGTATCACCGTCGCGGGCAATTCCCCTGTAGCAATGGCGCGGTGGATGCAGGCAACGATACCCGCACGATTCAGGTTCCTGGCTTTTGCGAGCGGTGCGGAAATCGCCTTGCTCTCTTCCGAGCACGTGCTCATCAGACCTAACGCCACCAGGCAGCCCTTGGGATGATCGGGCTCGCACTGCATTTTTGCGGACCGGCGAAGGGTGAGTTCAATCGCCTCCCTGGGCGGCAGAGTGTTGTCAAACAGGCTGTCGGTAACCCGACCGTGGGTGGCGAGATAGCGCTCCATCACCTCATTGAACAGTGCCTGTTTCGAGCCAAAAGCGGCGTAAAAGCTTGGTGCGGTAATGCCTCCGCCTATGTTCGCCTTCAATTGGCTCAGGGATGTTGCATCGTATCCATGCTCCCAGAACAAATGCAGCGCCTGAGTGATTGCCACGTCACGGTCAAACGTGCGCGGACGTCCCATCTGTGCCATGCCGGGTCTCCTCCAGAATTATTTAAATACTAGTCGATACATAAGTCGTTGACCACCTGGGGTGTTCTGCCTATATTTGTATCGATCAGTATATTAGTGGGGAGATTCGAATGACGACAGACGAGAAACAGAGCGAAAAACTTCCGCTCGGGGCATTGCTGGCTTTGGCGATGACAGGGTTCATTTGCATCGTGACCGAGACGTTGCCTGCGGGTTTGCTGCCCGAAATCGGCAGTGGCCTGGGAGTCTCGGCATCGTTTGCAGGGCAAATGGTGACTGTTTACGCGTTGGGCTCACTGCTGGCAGCCATTCCGCTGACCATCGCTACGCAAAGCTGGCGTCGCCGAACAGTCTTGTTGCTGACGATTGTCGGCTTCCTGGTGTTCAATTCCGTCACTGCGCTGTCTTCCAGCTACTGGCTGACCCTGATCGCGAGGTTTTTCGCTGGCGTCTCTGCGGGGCTGGCCTGGAGCCTTATCGCGGGTTACGCACGACGTATGGTCGTTCCCCAATTGCAGGGCCGCGCGCTGGCGATCGCAATGGTGGGAACGCCCATCGCGTTGTCATTGGGCGTGCCTCTGGGAACCTGGCTGGGCGGATTGATGGGCTGGCGCATGGCATTCGGATTGATGTCCGCAATGACCCTGCTGTTGATCGTCTGGGTGCTGATCAAAGTGCCGGACTATCCTGGCCAGTCCGCGGCTAAGCGCATGGCATTGCGTCAGGTCTTTTTCACCCCGGGCGTACGCTCGGTACTGGGAGTGGTCTTCACCTGGATGCTGGCTCACAACATTCTTTATACCTACGTCGCGCCGTTTGTTTCCGAGGCCGGGTTGGCGAGGGACGTCGATTTGGTATTGCTGGCATTCGGTGTCGCCGCGCTGGCGGGCATCTGGGTAACGGGACGGCTGGTTGATCGTCATTTACGCAAGACGGTGTTGGCCAGCCTCGCGAGCTTCGCGGCGGTTTCGGTGTTCCTGGGTGTGTTTTCTGGCTCGGCCCTGGCCATCTATATCGGGGTATTTATCTGGGGCCTGACCTTTGGCGGTGCCGCCACGCTTCTGCAAACCGCGCTCGCCGACTCGGCAGGCGAGGGCGCTGACGTGGCGCTTTCGATGAATGTCGTTGTTTGGAACAGCGCTATTGCAGGCGGTGGGCTACTGGGCGGCGTGTTGCTTGGGCAGTGGGGCGTGAGCTCGTTTACGTGGGTCTTGTTTGCATTATTAGTGCTGAGCCTGGTTATTGCGCTGCGTGCGCGGGCTCATGGTTTTGCGAGAGGTGATCGGCTGATGGAGTAAATCGGTGCCAGTGGCTGGAGACAACCACTGGACTTGCTCTTCGCTCAACACATGGTCGTCGGCGAGGCGAGCGCCATGGCGTTATCGCATCGCCGGCCGATCGTCATTACGCAATGCTGTAAGCGTTGAATGCCTTGCCCTGTTGCAGCGCGGTGACGATGTTTTTACGGGTCGCCGGCAGCTCGATGCCTTCATTGTCGACAAAGGTTGTTTCTTGCAGTTCGGCGGTATCGCCTTCACCGACAAAGGTGAAGCCAAGAAACTCGAGGGCTTCGCGGTCGACATTAAGGTTGGAACGCGGGGTGCGCAACGGCAGGCTGACACTCTGGCCATCCTTGCTGATGGTGTAGACCTCGGCTTCCTTGCGGGCACGCGTTGTCTTGCTCTTGGCGGTAGTGGGGTTGCTGATCGCCTGATGCGTCTGGTTCAGCACCTTGAGCGCCAGGCCGTAGACCAGTTCCTGAAATGCCGGGTCATTCTTGTAGCTGGACAGAATACGGCTGATCGGGAACTGCGTGCCAAGATCGGCCAGTGCTGCGCTGTCTGCCGCTTCGGCATCCTTGAGGCGTTTCAGTTGGCCCATCAGTTCGTAGGCTTTGTCGTCATCGTGCTCATCCTGCGCCAGACGAATGGCGGAACGCAGCTCACGGATTTCTTCGCTTTCCTTGGCGGTCTGGAACGCATCAAGCACCATCTCGCTGATGGTCTTGGCCTGCGGCACGTGCTGGGAAAGACCAATTGCGCTTTCGTATTCCAGCTTGGAGGAGGTCAGGGCTTCGTTGGTCTGGGAGTCAGGCATTGAATTTCACTATTTCAGGTTTGAGGCGCGAAAGGCTCAGGGCGTTTCGGGGGGCGTAATTTAGTGGAGCAACGCGAGGATGTCACGGACCATTAGCCAGGAGGTCCAGTCAGCACCTCGGCTTTAACCGGAGACAAGCAAGAAGTGAAGGCACTGGCCAGACCCGCTATCAGGGTACGAAAGATGCATAGAGCGTTCAAAAGTCAATTTGATGACGCACCCATGAAGCATGTTTACCGATCCTCAGTCAGGCTCGCGCCTTCCATGCTCACCAAAGCACTAATTGGCTTTATTGCTCTGGTGTGTGTATCGCTGGTTTTGGCTACAGCCTGGCAAATGAACCAGTCCAGACGTGAGCGTGTCGCTACCGCCACAATTACGGTTTCAAACATCGTTCTTGCTGCCGAGCAGCAAGCTCAGGATACGGTACGACAGGCTGATAATACGCTGCGTGATCTCGTGGAACGCGTGGAGCACGATGGTGTAGAAGGGCCTCAGCAAGCTCGACTGGCGAAGCGAATGGCTCAGGACGTGTTGAACGTCAACGGCATTCAAGGGCTTTTTATCTACGATGCCCAAGGCAACTGGGTCGCCAACTCTTTTTCTCAAGGTATACAGGTAAAAAACAACGGTGACCGCGCGTATTTCGTCTATCACCGCGACAACGCCGACGAGTCCATCCACATCGGCTCCATCATTGAGAGCCGCAGCACGGGAGACAGGGTCATCCCTATCAGCCGGCGTATCAATACTGCTGATGGCACATTTGCAGGTGTGGCTCTGGCGACTGTGCCTGTGGCCTATTTTCAATCATTCTTCAAACGCATGGATGTGGACGACAAGGGCGTTATTTTCCTCGCGCTGAACAATGGCGACCTGCTGGCTCGACGACCGACGCTGGCAGCATTGATGACCACCAATATCGCCAAAGGTGATCTTTTCACTCGCTATCTGCCATACAGCGACAGCGGCACCGCTGTGTTCAAGTCTGTAGTGGATGGCGTGGAAAGAATTTATGCCTATCGGCGGGTGTCCGGGTTGCCCATCGTCGCCGCCGCTGGTGTGTCCTGCGAGCATGTATTCGCCCCTTGGTGGGCTTATGCATATCGATCCATGGCGCTGGTCGGCATGATCAGTTTGACCCTGGTTTTACTCGGCATCTTGTTATACAGGCAAATCCGACACCTGATCACTGCGGAAAATGAGTTGAGTGTCGCCAGAGCCGACCTCGAGATCATCGCCAGGACCGACAGTTTGACGCATCTGGCCAATCGGCGTTGTTTCGACGCTACCTTTCAACTGGAGTGGGAACGAGCTTCCAGAGATAACTCATCCATCGCCCTTATTTTGTTGGATATTGACTGGTTCAAACAATACAACGACTGCTACGGCCATCTGCGGGGCGACGACTGCCTAAGCCAGGTAGCGGGGCTTATCGGAAGCGGTATCAAGCGGCCTGGCGACCTGGCCGCACGATATGGCGGAGAAGAGTTTGTGATTCTGTTGCCTGGCACAGATTTAACGGGTGCTTTAAGCGTTGCCGAAGAGGTCAGGTTATCCATTGAAAACGCACTGATAGAGCACTCCGCCAGCCCGCTGGGCCACGTAACAATCAGCTCGGGCGTGGTGGCGATCAACGCACTCGAGAAGGAGGGTTACACAGCGGCCCTGAGGGAAGCAGATCGACTTCTTTACTGCGCCAAAACCAGAGGTCGCAACTGCGTCGAGGGGCGGTCGATGGCCCATTCCACACGAAAGCAGTTCATAGGCCAGCCCGTTCTGGATTCAGGCCACTGCTGAGTTGAGGTCTTGTAAAGTCGTGACCGCTTTCTACCATCCAAAGGGCCTTTCGACGACGAGCTTAAAGTTTCCAGATTTGTGTCGATAGTCTCTTTAACATGTCAGCCATCATTGAAAAGCAGGAATCTCGCATGCGCCTCCGAAACCTCAATTTAGCTCCCCGAGCTGCCTTGTTTTTCGCGTCAATCATCGTATTGGTATTCGTGCTGGGGGTATTTGCAGTCCTGCAAATGGGCAAGCTCAGAGACGCCGAGAAAGACGTCGAACTCAATTGGATGGCCAGCATCCGCCAAACGTCGTTGATGAACACCACGACCCTTCGCCTGAGGCTCGAAACGCAGCGAGGCCTTGCTGACCCTCAATCCATTCAAAAGAATATTGAAAGCTTCGCTGGCTACCGTAAGGCATTCACCGAAGCGGTGGCGAACTATGAGCCCCTCATCGCCGATGAAAAGGAGCGCTCGCTTTATATTCCGGTAAAAAACAGTGCCGATGCCTATTCCAAGCAACTGGATATTCTTGAGCCGTTGATGAGACAGGGTGATATTGCGGCTGCGGTCAGCCTGGTGAGTACCAGCATCCGTCCAATGACGAACACAATGGAGGTGCAGATCAAAGACCTCACCAACTTTAACAACGAAGGCGCTGCACGGGCCGGGCAAACTGCGACGGATCTCTATGAAAACGGCCTGTGGCTTGTTGTAGGCCTGATAGCGGGTGTCGTTATCTTGACGGTCGGTTTGGCATTACTGCTGACGAAAAGTATTACCTCCCCGATTAACGACGCGCTGTCTGTCGCTGAGCGCATCGCGGCCAGTGACCTCTCCAAGGAGGTCTTGGTAAGCGGGACTGATGAAGCGGGGAGACTGTTGAAAGCGCTCGCGCAGATGCAGGCAAACCTGCGAAACACCATCATGCAGATATCCGATTCCTCTAATCAGTTGGCGTCTGCGTCTGAAGAGATGACGGCGGTTACCGAGGAGTCGAGTCGCGGCCTTGTTTCCCAGAACGATGAAGTCAATCAGGCAGCAACAGCGGTCACAGAAATGAGCGCTGCTGTTGATGAGGTCGCTCGTAATGCCGAGTCAGCTTCCGAAGAGTCAAAACGTACCCAAGGCTATACCGAGGTAGGTTTGGCGCGGGTGGCTCAGACGTTAAAGTCAATTGAAAAGCTGAACGGTAACGTTGAAAACACGAGCGAGCAGATTCAAGGGTTGTCAGACCGTGCTCAGAGCATCACCAAGGTTGTCGAGGTAATCAGGGCCATTGCAGAGCAAACCAACCTGTTGGCGTTGAACGCCGCCATCGAAGCCGCACGGGCGGGCGAGCAAGGCCGTGGATTTGCGGTGGTGGCTGACGAAGTAAGGGCTTTAGCCCATCGCACCCAGGTGTCTACTCAAGAAATCGAGCAGATGATTGCTGCCATCCAGAGCGATTCTGACCTGGCCGTGAAGGCGATGAATACGAGCAGAGACCTTGCGACCGAATCACTTGGCGTTGCCCAGGAGGCCAGTACCTCGCTGGATCAAATATCAACGGCCATTATTCAAATCAATGAACGCAACCTCATGATCGCGACCGCTTCTGAAGAACAGTCTCACGTCGCTCGAGAGGTGGACCGAAATCTGGTCAGCATTCGTGAGCTTGCGACACAGAGTGCTGCGGGAGCCGCGCAAACCGCGAGTGCGTGCGGTGAAATGTCGAAGCTGGCGGTTAATCTGAATCAGTTGGTTAATCGGTTTGTTGTGTGAGAACGGTTTTGGGGGCTGTATCCAGTTCCAGCATGAACGCCTTGAGGAGTAGGTCTTCCACCGCAGGGCTTGATTGCTTGATCAAGTTACAGCCGCCCGTGTGTGCAGTGAGGTAAAGCATGCCCTCAGATGTGCCCCCAATGTAGAAATCCACTGGAGGTGGATGGAGCTCTATGGTTTGTGGAAACGCAGAAATGATCAGCTGAACGGCCTGCCTGCCGACCCCTACAGAATATCGGGATCGCCGAAGAACATTTTGACTGGGTCCTAGCGCAGTATTTTCAGGTCGGAAAAACTAAACTATGCCCCCGGTTGTGCCCCACGTAGCGCGGGATATACGGGCGATCGAGATTTACGATCTCTAAGGCAAGCAATGCGCCCAGCCAAGAAACACCTGCTTGCGCACCACCGCGAACTCAAAAAACGCATCAGCGAGAACACCCCCAACGCAGCTTTGAAGCGAATGGATTACGAGAGTCTTATAACTGGCTACGGCATCCGCGGAACCATTTCGATAGAACTGAAAGAGATCGGCTACCCCAAGATCTGGGTAGATGCGCAGTTGTTCCCATGCTGATCCGAATAAGGTGGGTTCGGCCTATAACCATGCCAAATATCTTGAGGACGAAGAAGGCCAAGTCAATCTAGTCGTCAAGCTCTGTCCGGGGGTGATGTCGCCGAGGTCGCGATACAGTGAGCATGAGGAAAACCATAGTCATGCGTGGTCGTCCCTGGTTTTAACGGGTTGTGCGAAAACGTCGGCAAGCGCACACCGAGGACGGCGCACTAAAGCCTATCAAATGGTGTGACAGAGGAAGCGGCATGGACACACGTATCCAGCCCTCTACATAAATTGATTGCTCGACATCAAATCACCGTACTGGAAGTGCCTCCCAGTGGATTAATATGGATGCTATCTGGAACAGGCGCACGCAGTTTCGATGTTGGAAGGAGATTTCTGGTCGCAACTTGGCTCCTGGCCTTATCGGCAGCCAACGTATGTCCGCCCGAGATGCGAAAATAGACTGATCGCCCAATGAAGGGCTCGTTCGGCGGAAATTGTCCGCCAGGGACATGACGATGGACAGTAAGACAGAAGCAGCAACGCCCGACTCGACCATGGATGCATCGATTTTCCAGAGCACGCTCCCCAACGCCGAGAAGCTTGAGCAGGCGCGTACACAGTTGCTTGACCTCTCAGCGCGAAATCGACTCCTTAATATGCCGCGATCGAGCCGTACCTCGGCGATAGCGATCGTTGATGAGAAGACATCCGAGGTCTATCGCCTCCTCGTTCGGGAGGGAAAGGCGTTTACCTTCCTGGCCGGCAAGGCGGCGACTGATGAGTCCGATGACGATTCGGCAGCCGACGACACAAAGCCGGCCATTGAGTCCGATGAAATCGACCAGCTTGCCCAACCCGACGACAGCGTCGACGAGAGGGGCGTACTCACCCGTCACAGCGACACAAGGCTCCAGACTCGGCTCACGGGCACGGGTCTGCAAAAACACCTGCTCGAGCTGTACCTGAATTCAAAGACGCTCGAAGAAGAACAGGGCGTGAACGTCCTCTTTGCCTCCCTTGGCGCTCTCAAGTGGATCGATCCGAACAATGCAGCGAACGTCCGCCATGCTCCCCTGATCCTGATTCCCGTCGAGTTGAACCGCGGAACGGCGGGCGAGAAATTCCGACTCAAGGCTCGCGCTGAAGATGTCGCATCTAACCTGTCGTTGGAAGCATACCTCGACCGCATTCACAAGCTTCGTATGCCCGCCTTCGAAGCCAGCGATAGCTTCGATATCGATTCCTATTTTACGGATGTTGCGGCTGCGGTGGCGGACAAGCCCCAGTGGGAAGTGCTGCGGGATGAGATGACCGTCGGGTTCTTCTCCTTTGCCAAATTCCTGATGTATAGAGACCTCGACCCCGCCGTGTGGCCTAAGGGCAACACACTCGTTGATCGCCCACTCATCAAAGGCCTGCTCTCCGACGGCTTCCCTGGTGGAGAGGGTATGCTCGACGAGAGCGCCAACATCGATCCGGTCATCCCGCCGGCGGAGATGCTCCACATCCTCGATTGCGATAGTTCGCAAGCTATTGCCATCCATGAGGTGCGTCGCGGTCGCGACATGGTGATTCAGGGCCCTCCTGGCACCGGTAAGAGCCAGACGATTGCCAATATCGTTGCGTCGGCCATTAAGGACGGCAAAACTGTTCTGTTTGTGGCGGAGAAGATGGCTGCTCTCGAGGTGGTAAAACGTCGCCTTGATGAAAAGGGCGTGGGCGATGCTTGTCTGGAACTCCACAGCAACAAGGCTAACAAGCGCGCGGTACTGGATGAGCTCCGACGCACTTGGGATCTCGGAGCTCCGAAGTCAGCTCCCACCGGAAGTCTAATTGCTCGCCTGACCGAAGCGCGGGACGAGTTGAACGGCCATGTAGCGCGGCTCCATGCTGTCGACCCAGCATCCAGTCTGTCCCCATTCCAGGTCATGGGTCATCTCGCGCGCCTGCGGCAAGCGGGGGTGATGCCCAACGATGTCGTTCTGGAGGGAATCGACGCTTGGGGGGCGGATGGTTTCGAACGGCGCCATACACTTCTGAGCGACCTTGTCACACGGATTGAGATCATCGGCACACCCGACGACCACGCTTTTACCGGGGTGGGCATCGAAGCGATGCTACCAACCGATCGTGAGCGTCTCGTCGCTCGTATCGAAACCCTGCGCGGCCAGCTCCAGAACGCCCGCCAGTACATGAATGCTACTGCCAGTTTGCTTGAAGCCGAGTTTCCGCGCACGCTCAAAGAGCTGGTCCCTGTCAGCGCACTCGCCCGGCGCATCAGTGTGGCGCCTGTGCTTGATGCCGCTGCCATGGCAGATGACGGTTGGTCAAACGTTTCGATGGTCGATACATTGCTAGCGTTGGGTCACCGCTTTGCCGCCTTGCGCCAATCGCTGTCGACCGAAGTCAATGTTGAGGCATGGGACGAGGACACCCACGAGGCGCAGCAGGCGCTCACCGAATGCCCTGGTGACTTCAATGCGGATACCGTTCGCCGCCTCTGCGCCGTTCGCGACGCCATCCCGGCGTTATTGCAGGCTGCCCGCGGTCTGTCTCACGCACTGGGCCGCGAATGCGCGCCGACCGCTGGCGAATTTGCCCGCCTCGCCAAGATCGGCGAGCGGGTTGCAAATGCGCCACCGGCGAGCCCCGAAACGTTCGCTTCCGAGCTATGGGAGGGAGGCGTAGAGCGGGCCGGGCAGATCGCCCATACCGTCGCTGAGCTCGAAGGGGTTCATACGTCACTGGCAGGTCAGCTCCAGGAGCTCGCTTGGGATATCGACGTAGGTCCCGCCCGCGCCGCGCTCGCTGCGAAGGGCACAAGCCTATTCCGCTTCCTCAGTGGCGACTGGCGTGCAGCCAACAAGCTCATGCGCTCGGTCCTGGTTCAGCCCGCCCAACCTCTCCCGGTGACCCTGGCTTCTCTCGATACCCTGATCCGCGGTCAGGAAGCGCGGCGCGTCCTGCGCAATGAAGACAGTTTTGGCAAGGCAGCCTTCGGTGATGACTGGCAAGGCGATAGCTCGGTCTCCGCGCCGCTCGTGGCTTTGGTTGAATGGATGCGGTCCCTGCGCGGGCTCGGGGCCGAACCCCGTCTCATCGCTTCCCGCGGTCCTGAGAAGAATGATGTCGCCCAGCGTTCGAAGTACGTAAGCCTTTTGCTCTCGCAGGTCGCTCCCGACCTGTCCGGCGTCCATGTCGATTTTCTTACACAGGCAACGCAGGCGTTCGGCGACGCCACCGCGCCTGAACAACTCGACCTCGAGTCGTTGTTGCAGCTCGCCGTCCGCCACACGAATGCCTGGTCGACGGTAAGCGGCTTCCTGATCCAGGCCCCCACTAGCGCAGAATCAGTCTGTGCCGTTTTTGAAAGGCTCGATGCGGGACGCGAGGCGCGTCAGGGAGTACGAGATGGGGATAGCCTCGGCCGCGCACTATTCGGCTCCGCGTGGCGAGGGCTCGACAGTGATTGGGACGCCCTCTCGACAGCCGCTGGCTGGCTCAAAGTCAATGGAGACATCCGCGCGCTGGCCGGTCGAGTCCATGAGCGTGAGGCTCTCATTCCTCGCGCCAAGGCTCTCGACGAACAGGCCGTGCATCTCGCTACCGCCTTCCACGCCATCGCAGATGAGCTTGCACTCGATCTATCAGCAAGTGTTGGTGCGCCGCTCATCCATGAGGCGCATCTGGATTCCCTGACAGGGCGGCTATCACGCTGGGTTACCGAGCAGGAAGAACTCCACCGGTGGCTGGCCTATCGCGATCGTGCTGCACGGGCCGTTCGCGACGGTTGCGCGGATTTCGTCGCCCGACTTGCTGATGGACGGCTATCGACAACGAGCGCGGTCGCTGCGTTCGAGTTCGCTTATTTTGAAGGGCAATACCGTCGGGTGCTGAAGGCTGAACCGGCTCTGGGCCGCTTCGATGGCGTCGCCCACGGCCATATTGTCCGCGAGTTCGCCGAGCTTGACCGCCTGCGTATCGCAGCGGCGGCAGGCGAAGTCGTTCAGGCTCACCACCAGAATGTTCCTCGAAGAGACAGTGGTTCGATTGGCCCACTCGGGGTGCTTCGGGGGGAAATTCAGAAGAAGAAGGGTCACATGGCCCTGCGAAAGCTGGTCGAACGCGCGGCACCTGCGCTCACCGCCCTGAAGCCAGTCTTCATGATGAGCCCGTTGTCGGTCGCGCAGTTCCTGCCGCCCGGTGCACTTGAGTTCGACCTGCTCGTGATGGACGAAGCGAGCCAGATTCAGCCGGTCGACGCCCTCGGTGCGGTGGCTCGTGCGAAGCAGGTGGTTGTGGTCGGTGACCCTCGTCAGCTACCGCCAACCAGTTTCTTTGCCAAGCTCACCAGTGGCGATGAAGACATTGACGAGGATGAGCCAACGAAGGTCAGCGACGTTGAAAGCATCCTTGGGCTGTTTACCGCACGCGGCCTGCCTATGCGCATGCTCCGCTGGCATTACCGTAGTCGCCACCAGTCGCTCATTGCAGTCAGCAACCGCCAGTTCTATGAAAACAAGCTATTCATCGTGCCTAGCCCCTGGACTCAGGAGGGTGGGCGTGGCCTGCGCTTCCACCATGTTCGGGATGGCGTCTTCGGTTCACCGGTAAAGAGCGTCAACGGGCCAGAGGCCAAGGTAGTCGCTGAGGCTATCGTCCAGCACGCCCGTATGCATCCGAATCTGTCGTTGGGTGTAGCAGCGTTCTCCGCGTCGCAAAGCCGTGCCATCTTCGACGAGCTTGAAGTACTCCGCCGTGGTTTGCCAGCGGAGGTGGAGGCGTTCTTCAACCGCCGCAACAGTGAGCCTTTCTTCATCAAGAACCTTGAAAACGTTCAGGGTGACGAGCGGGATGTCATCTTCATCTCGGTTGGCTATGGACCGACCGTACCAGGCGGCAAAGTACCCATGCGTTTCGGGCCTCTCAATAACGAGGGCGGCGAGCGTCGCCTCAACGTGCTGATCAGCCGCGCCAAGCAGCGATGCGAGGTGTTCTCCTCAACGACCGATGAGCACATCGATCCTGCATTTTCCGCCAGCCGCAAAGGTATCGAGGCATTCCGTATCTTTCTCCGCTATGCCCGCACGGGAAAGCTCGACACGGCTGCCGTCACGGGACGGGACTTTGATTCCATATTTGAAGAGCAGGTTGCCTCGGCTCTCGAATCTCGCGGATACAGTGTCCAGCGTCAGGTGGGCTTGGCTGGGTTCTTTATCGACCTTGCGGTGACTGATCCGGAGCGCCCGGGTCGCTTCCTCCTGGGCATCGAGTGCGATGGCGCGTCGTATCATAGCGCCCAGTCCGCCCGGGACCGTGACCGTCTTCGCCAGCAGGTTTTGCTCGATCATGGCTGGAACCTCCACCGTATCTGGAGCACCGATTGGTTCCAGCGTCCACAAGAGCAACTCGACCTTGTCTGCCGGCAGATCGATGCGGCTCGTGCTGCGTTCGACGAGCGCGTAGTCGAGGAGGTCCTTTCAAAAGAGCAGGCTGTCGATGCAGCTGCCATCGAACGGGAGCTGAGGACGGAAGACGGTGATTTCACCTTCGAACCGTATGTCGAAGCGAACCCACAGCGGCCAACACATCGTTCGGAAGAAATCCACGATACCCCGACCGGCGTTCTTACCGAGATTGCGGTTAATGTTGTGCGTATAGAGGGACCCGTGCATACCGATGAGGTCGTGTCCCGTATCCGTGACGCCTGGGGCGCCAAGCGAGCTGGTAGCCGGATTCAGGACGCCGTCGAAAGGGCCATCGATGTGGCTGTCCGCCAGAACTCTGTGGTGCGTGACGGCGTTTGGCTCGCCATGACCAGCGCGCCTGTCGTTCCACGCGATCGTTCGCAGGTATCTTCACTGGCGCTCCGCCGGGCGGAGTATCTACCGGAAGCAGAACTTGCAGAGGCCATCGTCATCGTCGTAGCGCGTAACTTTGGCGCGAACCGCGATCAGGTCATCGAACGCGTTGCGCGCGCCATCGGCATCCGAGCTATCTCGGCTTCGGTACGAGAACGTGTGGCGGCGATGGTCGAGCACGTCGTCGCCTGTGGTCGTTTGGTTGATGAAGAAGGCCTCCTGAAAGTTCCGGAGTAGCTATTTTCTTGGGGGCGTCCTGACCGGTCCTAGAGTGTCATAAGACATTTGCGGTCGGTGAGGCGTCTGGCGACACGATGAGGACTGCTGGGCAGACCGTTATTTAGCGTGGAAATCTGAGCATCAGCCTTTCGTATGCGTAACCTCTTACAGGCACAACTTAAGGTAGGGATAATGACAGTAGTGGAATATTGCGTTTTCTAGGGATGGTCTGAAGCACGCGACTATTCAGGCGTGAATACCCAAGTCAAGGTGAAATTTACTTGAGTGGGGACAGCAAATCAGAAAAACGGCCCGAAAAAACGCTTTTCAAACCCGTTTTTTGCCTTGCAGAAGGGCCATCGGGCCCATTTGTCTCATGGCGGACGCACCTGTCCTGCCATGTCCAATAAACGTCGCCGCGACATCCATAGGTTCGACAAGGCAAACAAAGTGGTTCTATGTGCATGGTTCTTGGCCAGCCCGCGAAATCTCACCTTGACAGTATGGGCTCAACAGTTGATTGAGTGAGCACAACGTGCTAGCTCACTGCTTTGGGATTCTTAAGCTTCGGTATTCCCCGAATTTTGACCCAGTCTGACTACCTTTTTGGATGCTGTGGCGTTTTTATACGCCCTCATCTGACCTGTCATCAAATTTTTGGATCGCTTGCTGTTCAGCTTATAAATTATTGGTACGGCACCTTGGTTGGGATGCGAATACAGGTCGAACAAGAACTGATCTTTTTTGATATGAAATTCGAGATGGTTATAGTTGAAGAAAATTGTGCCGTCTTTCAGGCGCGTGGGGAAAGTTGTTGTCCAAATATCAGTCGGTGGTGAAACACTAACCTCCAAATAGTAGCCTGCTGGGAAGTTAGGTGCGCCGTCCGACAGTAAATAGTCCTTGATGGCAAGAGAGTCTTCTTCTGGCAAGGATATAGAATTGTAGTTTGGCCAGCCCTCTTGCGATGCTCTCCAGATGATGCTGAGCGCAAGGTAGTATATTTTCTTCGATTCTAGGCCTGGAACATCTTTAGCATAGAGGCTTGAGTCTTTAAGTCCCTTGAGATGATCATATATGATGGGCATTTCATTTGGTCTGGGCGCGATCAGCTTTGCGCAGTAGTCCTCTCCGTATGTGGAGAAACGGCGTTCGCAGTTTTTACCAAGCAGATACTGCGTCACCTGACGTCCGAGATTGTTAAGGCGATTGTCGTCCGTCTTGAACTGAGTTTTTGTCCCCTTTTTCTTCATTCGATCTATGTATTTATAAAAGTGCTTTGGCAAGAGATGGCTGTCTTGTAAATCATGCTCATCGTTGCAAAGCGCACATAATTTCTCGTTTTCAGCCATCTTGAATCCTCAATCATGCTCGTATGGTGGTGATGTCGGAGAGTCAATCGGCTGCATGTTCAACGTTCAGCTGAAAGCCTCAGGCCAGTCTATCGACTCACAGAGAGTCCGGTCGGAGCTATCCTCATCAATAGTCTGCTCGGCCTTAGGCTGGGGGCATCCTTTTGAAACCATCCAAAGCATGCCCTCAAATATGCCCCCGAATGTAGCAATCCACTGGAATTGAATGGATCTCCATGGTCTATGAAAAGGTAGAAATGATCAGCTGAACGGCCTGCCTGCCGACCCCTACAGACTATCCGGATCCCCAAAAAACATCTGAATCCGCGACCTCAACCAACGCTCTCCCGGGTCATTATCCTGCGCGCCCCTCCAGGCCATGTGCAGTTCGAACGTGCGGGTTTCAATCGGCAGGTCTTCAGACCGAACGCCCCCAGCGGCTGTTAGTACCTGCGCGGCATAGTCAGGCACGGTGGCGATGATGTCGGTGCCGGTCAGCAGTGTCGCCAGGCCATTGAACTGTGGTACGGCGAGGACGACGTGGCGTTTGCGGTCGATTTTTTCCAGGTGCTCGTCAATGAACCCGCTCAGGTCGCCGGCGAAGGAGACCAGTGCGTGGGGGCGGGCGCAGAAGTCGTCGAGGCTCAAGGGGCCGGGTATCGAGTCGGCGCGCAACAATTGCGGCTTGCTCCTGCGCAGAACCTTGCGCTTGGCGTTTGCAGGCAGGTCCTGGGTGTAGCTGACGCCGACCGAGATTTCACCCGAGGCCAGCAATGGCGGCATGAGGATGTAATTGACGCGTCTGACCACCAGCACAATCCCCGGAGCTTCAGAGCGCAGGCGTTTGAGCAGGGTGGGCAGCAAGGCAAACTCGACGTCGTCCGACAAACCGATACGGAACACCGAAGTGCTGGTGGCCGGGTCGAACTCTGAAGCACGGCTGACCGCTGTCGAGATGGAGTCGAGTGCCGGGGAAAGCAGGCCGAATATTTCTGTGGCGCGGGCGGTGGGCTCCATGCTCCGTCCGGTACGCACGAACAGTGGGTCGTCGAACAGGCCACGCAGACGAGAAAGTGCTGCGCTGATGGCTGGCTGGCCCAGAAACAGCTTTTCCGCCGCACGCGTAACGCTGCGCTCATGCATCAGGGTTTCGAAAACGATGAGCAGATTGAGGTCGACGCGACGCAGGTCGTTACGATTCATGCGGAATATCTCGGGCCATTTGTCGGTTGGGACGTGAGCAGGGTGCGATAGTACGAGCAAATGCGGGTCTGGCGCAGGGAAAATTAATGGCAAGGCCACGGAATGTCCACATGGCTTGCAATGTCTCGTCGACATGCGAACAATGGCGGCCATTACGCATCGTGGCTTCCAGACGCTTTCTGGCTGCGACATGCAGCTCACAGGACACAATCGATGACAGGCATGTCGACTATCAATAGCCACCGATAGTGTTCCCGGCAATGCCCGGATAAAGTTTGTGGCATCAAGGTTTACCAGGCGAGGTTCTAAATGTCCCGCACGATCCGTTTTCACCAGTTTGGCCCGGCCGAGGTGCTCAAGCTCGAAGAGCATCCTGTCGCGTCGCCTGTTACCGGCGAGGTGCAGGTGCGCGTCCAGGCCATCGGTGTCAGCTGGTACGACGTTCTCTGGCGACAAAATCTCGCGTCTACCCAGGCCCGGCTGCCTGCTGGCCTGGGTTATGAGATGGCTGGCGTGGTGACTGCGCTGGGCGATGGGGTCGACGATTTGCAAGTTGGCGACAAGGTCGCCAGCTTTCCGGCAGCCGATGCCAACCAGCACCCGGTCTATGGCGAAACCATCGTATTGCCGCGTCGGGCATTGACTCGCTACCCGGATGTGCTTTCGCCGGTCGAGGCCAGCGTGCATTACACACCGTATCTGGTGGCGTACTTTGCCTATGTTGACCTGGCGCGTATCAAGTCCGGGCAAACCGTGCTGGTCACCGACGCCAGCCACTGTTCCGGTCCTGCTTTCGTGCAGTTGGGCAAGGCGCTGGGCGTTCGGGTGATCGCCGCGACCAAGACCGAAGATGCCCGTGAGTATTTACAGTCTCTGGGTGCCGACAAGGTGGTGGTCACCGAAGAGCAGGACTTGCTGATGGCGATCAGCAAGTACACCGAAAACCGTGGTGTCGATGCTGTTTTCGATGGCCTCGGTGGCCCGCAGATGTCGATCATGGGTGATGTGCTCGCGCCACGCGGCAGCCTTGTGTTGTATGGCCTGCAAGGCGGTAATCAGACGCCGTTCCCGGCCTGCGCTGCGTTCCAGAAAAACATTCAGTTCTACGTGCACTGCCTGGGCAATTTCACCGGCAAGCCTGAACTGGGTATTACTCAGGATGAGGCTGCACTGCAACGCGCCTTGCAGCAGATCAATCAAATGACCGCCGACAAGGTACTTGCGCCGTTGCAGACACGCAGCTTCCCGTTCGAGCAGGTGGTGCAGGCGCACCGTTACATGGACGTCTGCCCGATTGGTGGGCGTGCGGTGCTGGAAGTCGAGTCGGTCTAATATTTTTTTGCCCTGTAATAAAAAAGCCCTCCGTTCTGGAGGGCTTTTGCATTCAGGAGTTTGGCGTTTCCTGCTCCTTCAATAATTGCTTGATGGATGACGCGAACTGACTGCCACCCTCTGCGGCGGTGTAGACGATGTGCAGTTGAATGTCGGTAACTGCAGCTTTGTTGTCTTTTCCTATGAATTGCTTCACAACTTCTGCATCTGGAAATTCCAGCGTCCAGTTCGATATCGCGCCTGTCCCTTCAAAAGGCAAATAGCGCCCATCGTCGAACATCAGCTCGCACAGCCAAGCTTCGCTGCCTATGCCCCGGCCGTCGTCCGACAGGCTGGAAGACAGCGCGATTTGCTGTTGCGCGCGCAGATTGGTCTTGAGGTACGGGTTGGACTTGCGTGTTCCGTACAAAAGCCTGGCGGCTTCGATATCCGGTCTGACCAGCGTGGTGCTGCCGGTCTGGTTAAGCACAGCGCAGAGGTTCTGCAAGCCGTCCGGATCACTGGATTGCAACTTGAAGGACACCGACACATGCTTGAGTTGGCGCAGATAGTGCCCGGGGTAATTACGATCAAAGTCAGCAGCTCTCAAGGAAAACATCAGAGGCTTGGTGCCCAGTTCCTGCAACGTCTTAAGCCATTTACCGTCGTCGGTTATACCTACTTGGGATCTGAGCGAAACCGTTTTGCGAATGTTCATGCGCCGTTCGGAAGACTGCAGGTAAGCCGCTTCCATCTCCAGCACATCCAGTTGCAATGACTCTCCGGCCAGCATGCCGCGGAAGTTGTCATTCCAACCGCCGGTGCGAATGAACTGCGCATGTTCGTAGTCGCCTATCTCATAGCGCCAGGCGCCTTCGAGGGCGAGAGCCATTGACAATACCGCATCGTAGGCCGGGGCGTAGACAGTGCTCATCCGCGCGACCAGCCAGTTGTAGGTAGGAATGATAGTGAAGCCGGTGGTCATCGACACATAGGCTTCCTGCATTGCAATACGCTGAGCTTTTGCTTCTTCGACGGCGATTGCTGCAGATTTTATAAGTATGTCTTGTTCGACGATTTGTTGGTTCAGGGTCGCCATTTCGAAAGCGGCGAGATCCACTTCAAGTTGCCAGCCTCTTGAGCGACGTTCGTATTCGGCCTCGGTAGTCAATCTGTCCGACGCGAAGGCCAGTGCTCTGCTCAAAGCATGAGCACTACCAATCGCGGCAGACACCGGAGCAGAAAATTCCTGACCACCCATTGCCATACCGAAAACATTGGGCAGCGCATCAAGCGTTCCTTTTACGGCCTCTGGTAACGACGTTGCAGTTTCCATGTACGCAGCATCGACCTTGCAACGCAGTGCTATAGACTCAAGATCAGTTTTCCCCTCGGAGACCTGATCCCTATAAAACGTGTGCCGTAAATCTATTGCATGCTTACCCGATATCAGCGTCTGTTTGCCTGCCTGGGCAGCGTTGAGCGCTTCTGCCTGGAGCTTTATTGTGAAGTCAGCAAGCTGGACTTGCTGGTCCTGTAGCTGCACCGACAGTGATGTGTCAAATTCACTCTCCATAAGATGCATCAGATGACGACCCATGTCGGTCAACACCCTTATTGCTTGCTGCACCCTCGTTACCAGTGCGGGAAAACGATAGACCGGTATCAGGCCGAAGGCACTATTATAGGTGGAACTGAGTCCACCGGCTTTCCCGGATGAATGGCTGAACGGATCGTCGGTTGCGTAGAGTGGCAAAAATGGCATTGCCTTGCCGTCAAGCGTCAGGCCGTGGCGCAGGTTGAACAGGCGCTGTTCGATGGTGCTGCGCAGATCGGTAAGGCGGGCGTTGAGCGGGGTACGGAACGCCCCTTCGGTGATGCCTTTCAACGGTTGAGCCGTCCAGCTGTCTCCCCTTGATGTTTCGGCAATCTGGCCGATCAGCTTGAGCGCCTGCTGATAGCTGAGCCAGGCCTGCGTGAGGCTGTCACGGGTGAGGTGCCGATAATAATGATCACCCTCGCGCTGCCAGTGTTCGACCAGAAACAGGAATACTGCCTGCCGGTAGTGACGGGACGAGGTGAAGGCCCGTATCGCCGGGTCGACAGAATCATCAAGCTGCGACGTGCCTGTGCTGATGTCGGCAAGCGGCCTAGTACTCCACAGCGCAGGTTGGTCATGTTCTCCAGTGCCAGTGCGGTAAGGGTCAAACAAGTGCTCAGTACACCAGCGTAACGCCTCCTGAAACTGTTTCTCCTCGCTGAGACGTGTGGTGACCAGAAACGGGAGATGCAGGAATAATTCACGGAAGTAGCGCCCGTTGGCACCATGGAAGTCCACCGAAACTGTACTTTCGGCGTCGATGGCAGGCTCCAGTAGCATCTGTGTATCCCATGCCAGCACACGATCAACCGACTGCGTGGCCCGGCTGACCAGTTGCTTGCCGAACAACGTGTTGAGCCGGATAGTGCTGAACGGGAGGTCTTGCATACCACTGAGTTCCAGGTAAAGGGCCTGTTCCGGGTTGCGGGTGATTTTGCAGTCCCATAGAGTAGACGTTCGAGACGAGACTATTTTGACTTCATGGAGTTGATTGACCACCCAGTGGTCCACCCCCACCAACGCCACCTGGTAAGTACCAGGTGAAATCTCATCAAGGTCTGCTTCGATAAAAGCCTCTCCATTGGCCACTACCTCTTTCCTGGCCCGCTCTACGAACGTTTCGTCAGCGGCAGCTTTGGTAAGGATTTTCAGCTGTATGGAGGCAAAGGCGGCATCACCCTGAAGGGCAGACGATGCGCCGTTGGGCAGCGGTATTTGCTGCAAAAAGTTGAATGAAATACGTAAGGTTTTGTTCAGTGGTCTTTTTACATAAGTCGATAGCGTGCTCGGCGACGCCTTGACTGGGACGAAGGTGACAAGATGCTCGTGGGTGGTGAATACACGTTTTTCGTATGATATTTTGCTCGATGTGAAAGGTAGTGCGACAGTTAAGTTTCCGTTTGTTGAAGCAGTTTTAAGGTTTAAGGTTTTTATGTGTTTAATTAAGTATTCGGGTGTATTTATTGTGTGGTTTATTTTAAAAAATTCTGAATGGTTTCGTGTCAAAAATTCATTACCTCTATCGTTGCCGATGTCGTTAAATAATTCGAGCATTAACTGTAAAACTATTTTTTTTTGATTTTTAGTAGGTGGCGAGATACCTATGGCTTCGAGTATTTCGGCGATATAATTTTCAAGCCCATTTATGTGTTCAGAGTCCTGTATAAGTACTGTGCTGTCAGTGAAAAAATTTATAATTGCTCTTTCATATGTTCTTGTAAAGATGGTGGGGTTTTCACCTTTGGTTGAATCTGTTGTCGATTCTATAGGAAAGTCGCTTTCAGTAAGTTGAAACTCAAGTTTGTAGGATTGGCTGGATAAAATGTCACCTACATACACGTGCTGAATCCTTCTAGCATCGTTGTACTCAGTATGCAATGCAGTAAGCAGTTTGCTTTCCTTGTCCTCTTCATTTTGGTGTTCTTCGCCTATCACTTTTTCATCAATCAACAACAAATCACGTGCCTGAACAAAAAAATCATAATCTTTCGTTCCTAGCGCATCCTTCTTTTTACCTGGTATTTTTGGCTGTCCTTTTACAGGGTTCTCTCTTTCAGGCTTGTCTTCTGTCGTTGCATCGTAAAGCAATGCGATCAACCAGGGGTCGTTCTCGCGCTTGCCATGTTCGTCCACAATAGCAATTAGCCCGGGTTTGTAAGTGTCGTCTTTAAGGTAATTATTATTTTCATCTTTTAAACGCTTGCCATCCTTTGTCCCGTCCAGGGCCAGCAACTCATTCGCTGGGCTCCATAGCCCATCTATCTGCTTATAGCAGTAATGCACGGTAATTTTTCTGAACTTTGTAGGCGTCTGCTTCGTTTCGTCTGCGCTGGGTATCGGAGTGGTCGAGCGTTCGACCCAGATCACATAGGGACGCCCAGCGATGATGATCGGACGAATCACATCCAGCGTTTGCCCATCTGTGGTTGGTGTTTGCACGATCTGCCCGCTCAGAGGCAAGCCGATTTTCTCCCATTCACTCCATGCCAGCGGGCTGAGTTGCCCCAGATTATCGCGCTTGCTGATATCCAGCGATCGCCAGTAGTACTCAGTCGGTTCGACGTTGGTCTTGCCGATGAAATGGTAGGTATCGCTTACCGGGTCAAAGCCGTCGAGGTAGCCGCTGACCACTTGCAGGTTGCTGACGTGCTCGAACTTGCCGATGTAGTTAGCCACCGCGAGTTGCACCATGTCGTTGGTCAGTTTGCCCTGATTCAGTTCATTTTCCAGCTCGACG
This sequence comes from Pseudomonas sp. ICMP 3272, assembly GCF_001466905.1. Lineage (NCBI taxonomy): Bacteria > Pseudomonadati > Pseudomonadota > Gammaproteobacteria > Pseudomonadales > Pseudomonadaceae > Pseudomonas > Pseudomonas sp. ICMP 3272. The sequence goes on along the minus strand of NZ_LKEK01000042.1, from coordinate 70,823 downwards.
AATGGTTGGCTCTTGCCGGGCCGCAAGGCTGGCTGGATAAGGTTTTCCGGATGGTTGACCTGTTGGTGCCAACTGCGCCAGCGCGCGTACTGGTTGCAATAGCGACGCCATTCGTCGTCCGCGTCAGCAATAATATTCCGCGCCGCTGTGTCGTAACCCGGTTCCAGGTGTGCGAAAAATCGGCTGAGGTAATGTTGCAAACTGGCCGTCGCATGCGCCATCTGACTGGTCATGACTTCACTGGAAACCTGCACATCGGTCAGCAGAAAGTTGGACAGATCGTCGGCGTCGGCAGCAGTGGAAAACCTGTAGTCAGGCGTGTTGGGCAAGTTGATCAGCAGGTAGCCAACCAGTGCATCTCGCCACGCTTCGTTGAGCGGAATATTGATAGCGTGCTGCTCGGCCTCATCACAACTTGCGAACAACAGCGTGGCAAGTGACTGAACCTGTCCATAGGATGATTTTGCATCCAGTGCAGTCAATGCGATAAGCGACTGGCATGACAGCCCTGTCTTCTGGCAAAGCAACTGTAAGCGCAGGACCTGATCGACATCGGCGACATTGAAAGCTCTCTTCTGAATCGGTTTGGCTTCAGCTACTTCTTTGGGTGCCGTGTTCAGCAGCCCATTTAAAGGGTTCCCGGTTCGCGTGCGGTCAGTAAAGCCGAGAATCTGACCTTTAAATTTTAAGAGTTTGCCACTTTTCTTCAGGTACTCAGCTCTTTCCTTATTTTGCGAATAGACTTCAGTGAACTCATCCGGACTAACGATCAGCGGTCCAGGGTTATCGCTTAAAAATTTTTGAAACGACATGAATATCGGCTTTATCCCTGAATACACATTGTTGATGTCCAGGGTCCAATAATAGTTTTGTGCAATATATGAGACTCCTCCATTCCCGTTGACGGTGTCTCTGGAGCTCTTGTCCAGGCTGGCGAGGTAATCGGCAAATGTCTTACGATCTGGTTTGACGATAACTTTGGTGGCCTCTGGCGCAGGCTTTGGCTCCGGCAGATACGTAGTCCCCACGGCACACAGCGTTTCTTCAGCGTTCCAGCCAATCAACTTGGCCAGCCGCTCTGCCGCTTCAAGTCCTGTTGACTCGTCTCCATCGCTGTTGATGGCCTGCAGATAATCCAGAACATCGGACTCCTGATAGCCAGTCTCCTGAGCGCGTTTGACCCAATTGCCAAGGCATGAAAGCTGGTAGCACAGGTCAAGGCTTGATCCCGACTCGTCCAAGGCCATTTGCTCAGGGTATTCCAGTAGCAACTCAAGCCCGGCGGGGCTGAGGTTGAAGCGCATGATCAGTTCGGCATGGCGTTTTAGCTCTGACCACATGACGAATGCGCTTTTGCTGAACGTGTTCTGGCTGCCCGCCTGAATTGCGTTGTTTTTTATTTCATTGAGCAAGGTGGCGGTACTGATGTCGAGCCAGCGCAACAGGAGCAATACGTGCTGTTCACTCAATACCGATCGACCAGGCTGATTGCTATTGCCTGACAGCGCCGCCCCCAACGACTTGATAACATCTTCCTGAGCGATCAGCGCCCCATTGATCTGCGCGGCGAAGGCCTCACCGGTTTTGAGGTAGGCATCTACATCCAGTGCATCACTCTGTGCTAACGCGCCCGCCAGACAGATTGAAATCTGAGCATTGATCGCCGCCAAGCGGTCCTGGCCCTGGAATACGGGAATTGCCTTGACCCAGCCATCTGTGTCAATCAGAGGGTTGAAAAGCTGCAGCCAGGTATTCTTGTCGTCCTTGAGTGCAACCTGCTGCACAGCGGCCAATGATGCAAGTCTGGCTTCTGTCAGCGATGATTTGCCCAGCCGATCTGCAGATTCCGTGATCAATTCCAGCCAGTCGGCCGGAGCGGGGAGCGTTTTCGCCTCGATATCCGGCGTGGGCGTCAGCAGCAACGCCAGTAGATCCAGACCGATGTTTTGCAGCCTCGCCCACTGAGAGAGGTTCACCGCAGCCATTATCACGTCGAGGATGTCCGGCTGATCGTCTTTATCAAGAAGCGTCGGTGCGCCAGCCAGTTGCTTGAGCAGGTCGTCGTTGCCGATGAACAGCAGCGACATCAGACCGGCCCCGGCCTGCGGCGATAGCCTCAACAGGCGCGGCAGGTAAACCTGACGATATAACGCAGAAAACAAGGTCAGTGATCGTTTGGGCAGTTTTGCCGGGGCGCCTTTTGCGGCGGGTTGCTGGAATCGCTGTGTAGTTGCAACGAAATCTCTGGCGGTCTGTTCGTCGATCTTCAGTGCGTAGCACATCTGCGCCAGCGTAGCCTGGCCCGCGTCGGTATCCAGATCGAACTCAGCGTCATCGAATATCACTCGGGTCTGATTGCTGTCGTTACCGTTGGCGGCCTGCGCACCCAATACGGTATCCAGAGCGGGCAATGCCTGACCCACCGAATATACCGGCAACGCGCCAAGCATGGTCGCAAACTGCCATGCGCTGACCTTGAAATCACGATGCAGGTAACGGAACACGCTGATTGCTCGCAACGTGTTGGCGGTAAAGTGGAAATCTTTGGTTTGACCTTCTGCACGCAAGGCGGACATTACCAGCGTATCGACGTCAGCGAACGGCATGCCGAGGAAGTGCTGCAAGTGAATGAGCTTGTGCAGGCGGGCGAAATGGCTGGCGCTGACGTTGGTCAGTTGCTGGCCTGACGAGCTGTCAGCGGGCACTGTAATGGCGATTGCCGGGCTGCTGGCATTGTTGATAAACGAGGCACCGTAAACCTGACTGGCTGCAACCTCTGTTTGCGATGCGACAGGGAGGTGTTCGGAACGTTTTACCGTGGTGCTGAAGCCGGTCTGCTTTCCATCGTCCGTACTTTTGAGGGCAAGCAGGTCGTAAAGGTCCTGTTCGCTCAGTCCGGTCTGGTGGCGAAACAGGGCTACATCGCTGATCGCCAGCAGAGCCTCGGTTGCGCTACCGGCTACGCCGTAGGCAGTTTTGAAAAAATCGGCTTTTGCCGCAGTCTCATTGTCCAGCAGCAGTGTGTGCAGGGACGGGTCAAGGCCGCTGCCCGAGAGTATGGCCGCGCGCAGGTCTTTCTGGCGGAAATTCTGGTAGCAGAAGTTGGGATAATCATAAGACGCAAGCTTGTGCACATCGAACAGCGTGATGCCCTTCTGCTCAAGCACCGCCCGCATTTGCTGGAAAGCCAGATGGAATGGCAGCGTTGCATGACTGCCCGATGCGGCGATGGCATTCGGCAATGGTGTAATGCCGGCCAGCATCTGCGCGGGATTAGCGAGTATATCGATCACCAGTTTTAGCGCGGATACGGTCTGGTGGGCGCTGGTTTCGTCAAGCAGCAGATCGCCCAGCGCAGGGCGCCGCACACCGAGTTTGATGGCCTTGTTGTCGGCCATTATTTCCAGCTTGATGGCTCGTTGATACAGGTCGCTCAGGTAGGCGATAGGCCCGTCGTTGGAGTCCAGCGCGCCCGAGGAGGTGATGTGCGCAAGGTTTTCCGGAAACAGACTGGCGTAGGTCGGAGATGAACTTTTTTCGAGGGAAGCGGATGGCAGGGCCATGGTTGTACGTCCTTGTTGGGTTTGAAAACTCCTTGTGCGTCTTTAATGCAGAGCGCATTGATCAAGCTTAGGACAGAGTGGGTCGATGTCGGTGAGTGCCGCTTAGAACCTTTGGCGATAATCGAGACAATTGAATGCCGGCTGTGTGATATTTCACCTCGACAATGCCGCGCCGGGCACGATGCTCTTTATGGCTTCATTGAAAGTACCGGTTCAGTTCCGCTGGACGAAGGTAAATATGGAGCTGTGGGCGACATGAGTATTAAAGTTTAATCAATCTGTCAGAATGCGCACAATGCCACTGGTGTTTCCTACAGGGCAGAGTAAAAGCATCATTGTATGTCGATACGCTCTTGCTCGCCGAGAGCTTCCTATAGAGGGATCTGGCGTGGAGTATAATTGGCAAAATGATAAGTCCTTGGCTGCTGAATGAGTGAGGCGTTTAAACGCGTTGTCTAATACGGCCGCCTTATGTAAACATTCTGCGTTGTTTTCAAAAGAAAACTGTCTATTGTAATTGTTTTGAAGATATTGATAATGCGTCGGTAATTACCACTCAGGGAATGAGTCATGCTCGACTATAAACTTGGTTGTCAGCTTGATGTTCAATGTTCTGCCTGCACCGTGTCGCGTCTTGAGCGACAGGCAGGTGACACACAATGAGTTCTATCCACGAACAGGCAATGAATTACGTCTATCAGCAAGTGCTGCAACGTTTGCTGGGGTATTTCACCCGTGCGGAACGCACTGCGTTGCAGTTGTTGATTCAGCGATTGATTGTCGCGGCTGGCGGGATCGAGCGAATTTCCGGTTTCAAGGTGCTGGTGGCGTTTGGCGGAGGCAAGGACAGTGCCTACACGCTGGCCTTTTTGCGCGCCGCCCAGTTGAGCATTGCCTGTCGATCGCCCGGTACGTTCAATTTGCGGGTCGCCAACCGACGTCACGCGGGCATGACCCCCGCAGTGATGGATAACATCAACCGCACCTATTCAGCATTGTTTCTGTATGACGACCCGCGCGTCGAAACGCTGGTGATCGACAACCAGTACACCCAGGCCTTCGAGCCGGATCTGCCTTTCTCCAGCGCAGGGCGCGAGCAGAATCGCCTGGACATGCTGCTCGGTGGACACCTGTCCGCAGGTGACGCCCGAACCACGTTTTGCAATACCTGCTACCTGGGGCTGGCAGAATTTCTGGGGCGTGCGTTGAGCTGGGGTAACGGTGTCGATGCTGTGGTCAGCGGCGATTCACGCAGAGAGCAGCGGCAGTATGCGACGTGGATCATGCGTCTGGCCCAGCGCTCCGGGCAGTACACGGGCAGCTGGGGCAACCAGACGCTAGCTGGCGTACTCAAGGTCATCGACACGATCGGCCAGGCGTATTACCACGAACTGTACGGGGACGGCGAAGACAGCCCGCGGGCAAACCGATCCATAGCGGTCCCTGAAAAAGCCAACGCGCCAGCCTTTATCACCATCGCCGATCTGGTCAGTTGCAAGGCGGATGAGCACTGGAATCTGCTGACCGAATTTCTTGATTTCCGCTTCGATGATCTGTCGTTCGGCTTCAGTGAGTCCGATTGCGCCAATCCTTTGCTGATGGCTCATATGCGTGGCCTGACTGCGCAGTACCTGCAAGAGCGCAATTATGCCGACGGGATAGCCGAATACCTTGAACTGGCAACATCGCTGATGCGCAGAAAGCAGATGCCGCCGCGATTGATCGATCAGGCGCTCAGCGCTTATGCCGGGCGGGCGCGAATCGAGACGCGTCGCGAGCTGGCTTCAGGCTTCGCTCAGGAGGGGTTTGGCCTGAACGAGACTCAACTGGTCTGCATGCTGTTCTCGCCATTCGTCAATCAGGGCGATGGCCTGGAAGCATTTCTGCGCCGCTGCCATCCCGGCATGCTGGTGGCACTGCCGGATCTGCACAAGGCGCTGTCAGGCTCGACGGCCCCGGATCAAGTGATGCAGTGGTTGGTGGATATCAGCGGACTGAACCTCAAATCGCTGCAAAACCTCTACGGCAAACAACGGGTGAACTTCGATGACCCGCACTCGATCATCGCCAGAATTCGCGCTGCCGATCCTGACAAACGCCGAATCATGACCGTTGACCCGGCGACCGGTCAGGCAGTGGTCGAGATGCTTTCCGGGCGCTGAACCGGTTTCGGATCATGGCTGCTGTCGGCAACCGGCGTCAGTCATGTCGCGATTTTCTGAAGCCTGGTCTGGCTGAGCGGCGGATACCTGGATGAAAAACAACACGGATTTCGCCTATCAGGCGGTTTACCGCTACCTTGTGCGGCTGGTCGACCAGCAGCAAGGCGAGCTGGCGCTGAAGATGCCGTCACTGCGACAGCTGGCACAGCGACTGAGCGTATCGATATCCACGGTGCAAAGTGCCTATTCGCTGCTGGAGAAGGAAGGGCGCGTCTATTCGCTTCCCAAGTCCGGCTATTACTCGGCACCGTGCAGCGGGAACAGGGAAGGGCGAGCATGCCCTGACAGCGATGGCGATCTGTTGCACGTACTGTGTGATAACGCCCGTCGCCCGGGCATGTCGCTGCTGGGGTGCGATGAACCGACCCTTCTGCATGCACAGGAAAGTCCGCTGCCGGCAATGGAGCAAGAACTGGTTCGCCGTTACCCGCGCCTGCGGGAGCCAGGTTTTCAGCCGTTCGGCGAGCCAGAGCTGCGCACCGCGCTGGCAGCCCGCTATACCCGCGACGCGGAACACTGCTGGCACGCTGACAATGTCTATGTCGCCCCGGACCTGCATGGGGCGTTCAAGGCCGTTATCGAAACGTTGGGGTTGCGCGGCGCTGTGGTACTGGTGGAGTCGCCTTGCGCCTGGGCGTTGCTGCGCTTGCTGCAATCGTTCGACATCCGCGTTATCGAGCTGCCATTGGACGAGACCGACAGCCTTGATCCTGCGCGACTCGATAGCCTGTTGCGCGACAATGATATCGGGCTTGTCGTGTTGCCTTCGTTGATGAACCCGGTGCGAGGCAGCCTGCGCCCGCCGGGTAACAGCGAGGCCGTTGCGCAAGCGTTAAACCGCCACCAGGTCTGGGTGCTGGAAAATGACAGCCATGCGGGTGTGCAATTTGCTCACGAGCAGGTCCCTTTGCGCCACTGGGTTGACCCACAACGGCTGGTGATTATCGGCGCATTTGACAAGAGCCTTGGGCCTGAAGCTCCTTATGGCTACCTGCTGTGCAAAACTCTTGAGGTGCGCTGGCAGCAGTATTTCTGGCTGCGAGCATTCGAACTGCCGCCGATTCGTCAGCGAGCCATTGCCAGGCTGTGCAGCAGTGGTCGTCTGGACAGGCAACTGATGGCGTTGCGAGAAACCCTGGCCAGACGCATGCAGTCGATGACAAGGCAACTGGATGAACAGACGGGTGGAACGTTGCGTTATCAGGTACCCGAGGGCGGCTGCGGCGTCTGGGCCGAGAGCGTACACCCCGTGGACATGCGCCAGGTCTTCGACAGGCTACTTGCCCAGCGTATCGTCATTACTCCCGGCGAACTGTTCAGCCTGCAAAACCGCTACGGGCAGCATTTGTGGATCAGCTACGCCATCGACTGGAGCCAGGATCCGGCCGCGCGCCTGGGCGCGTTGGGAGAAGCGTTAGCACAGGCGCGTCTGCCCTAGACACTTACATCGCAGGCCGTCGATCCATTTATGTTTGCCAGACGTGATTCAAGGCTGTTAACTGGACGCCTGTCCAGTATTCACAACCTACGGCTTCCCAGCGCAGTGACCCCGACCGCCCCTGTAAAACCCGACTCCGAGCCAGCCCTCATCAGTGACTCGCCTGCACGTTATGTCGTGGCCGTGCGCGCACTGTGCGAGTTCACCGCCAAGGTCGGCGATCTTGACCTGCGCTTCACACCATCGCCAACGGCTCAGGAAGGGATTGCCGGACACCGTACGGTCGCGTCGCGTCGTGGTGCTGACTACCAGGCCGAGCTCTCATTGAGTGGTGACTATCGCGAGCTGACGGTAAGGGGCAGGGCGGACGGGTACGACGCCGGTCGCAATCAATTGGAAGAAGTGAAGACCTATCGCGGCGAGCTGGATGCGATGCCTGCCAACCACCGTCAATTGCACTGGGCACAGGTGAAGGTCTACGGCTGGCTGCTTTGCCAGCGTCTGCAACTGGAGCAAGTGACGCTGGCACTGGTGTATTTCAACATTGTCAGCGAGCAGGAAACCCTGATTCGCGAGTCATTCAGTGCAACGACGCTGCAACAGTTCTTCGAGCAACAGTGCACGATATTCCTCGGCTGGGCGCAGCAGCAAATGGCGCATACGCAGGCGCTGCACAAGATGCTGGGCAGCCTGAAGTTTCCTCATCCGTCCTTTCGTACCGGGCAACGGGTGCTGGCCGAGTCGGTGTACAAGGCGGTGAGCACCGGCTGTTGTCTGATGGCTCAGGCACCCACGGGCATCGGCAAGACGGTGGGCACGCTGTTTCCATTGCTCAAGGCGGCGCCCGGTCAGCAGCTCGACAAGATTTTCTTTCTCACCGCCAAGACTCCCGGGCGTCGGTTGGCGCTGGATGCGCTTGAGGTCATCAATCATAGTGCGCCGGAGCTAAAGCTGCGGGTGCTGGAACTGGTGGCGCGGGACAAGGCCTGCGAGCATCTGGACAAGGCTTGCAACGGAGATTCCTGTCCACTGGCCAATGGCTTTTACGATCGTCTGCCAGCTGCACGCGCCGCTGCACTTGAGTCGCCCTGGCTGAATCAGGCTGGCGTGCGCGAGGCCGCATTGCGGCATCAGGTCTGTCCGTATTACCTCAGCCAGGAACTGGCACGCTGGGCTGATGTAGTAATCGCTGATTACAATTATTACTTCGACCTCAGTGCGCTGCTGTTCGGCCTCGGCCAGCTCAATCAGTGGCGCGTGGCGGTGCTGGTCGACGAAGCGCACAACATGGTCGAGCGGGCCCGGCAGATGTACAGCGCCAGTCTTGATCAGAGCCAGTTGAAAGCCCTGATCCAGACGTCGCCCGAACCCGTTAAAAAAGCCTTGCAGCGTCTCGACCGGCAATGGAATGCGCTGCACAAAGTGCAGCCCGCTGCCTATCAGGCGTACTCGGCGGCACCGGAAAAACTCATCGGCAGCCTGAACCAGTGCATCTCGACCATTGGTGATCATTTCAACGAGCACCCGCAGGCAGTGGATGGCACGTTGCAGGGTTTCTATCTGGAAGCCATCGGCTTTGCACGCATCGCCGAGCTGTTCGACGAGCATTTTATATTCGACATCACCCGGCGCGAGGCGGGCGGCAAACGCATTCTGTCGCGCCTCAGCCTGCGTAACGTGGTTCCAGCACGCTTCATCCGTCCGCGCCTGACCGCTGCGCGCAGCACCGTGCTGTTTTCCGCAACGCTCAACCCGCGGCATTACTATGCGGACCTGCTCGGGCTGCCGGTCAACACAGCTTGGATTGATGTGGAATCACCGTTTAGTCACGACCAACTCGACGTGCGGATTGTCAGCCGCATTTCCACGCGTTTCACTCATCGTCAGGCCTCGCTGGCACCGATTGTCGAGCTGATGGCCGAGCAGTTCGAAGCGCGGCCGGGTAACTATCTGGCGTTTTTCAGCAGTTTTGATTACCTGCAACAAGTGGCTGAACTGATGGCGCAGACTCATCCGCACATCACCCTCTGGCAGCAGGCGCGGGGCATGGGCGAGAGTGAGCGTCACGCGTTTCTCGACCGCTTTACCCTGAGCAGTCAGGGCATCGGTTTTGCGGTACTGGGCGGTGCCTTTGGTGAGGGTATCGACTTGCCGGGCGCACGGTTGATCGGCGCGTTCATCGCCACGCTGGGGCTGCCGCAGCTCAACCCGGTCAACGAGCAGTTCAAGCAGCGCATGGCTGCACTGTTCGGTGCTGGCTACGACTACACCTATCTTTACCCCGGCGTGCAGAAGGTGGTGCAGGCAGCGGGGCGGGTGATCCGCAGCCAGAGTGATCGTGGCGTGGTGATGCTGATTGACGATCGTTTTGCCGAGCACAAGGTCAAGCAGCTGTTTCCGGCGTGGTGGCGGCCTGAAACGTCAACGGCTTAGGGATCGATACTCAAGCAGCGCTGTCGAACTGCCAGTAAACTGCCGCATCGATTATGTTTTTACCTGCAGCAAGTCTTTATTTTTTCTCCGTATTTCATTTCTTAGTGGAGGTTGTATGAGTCTCAGTCCTTTCGCCGGCAAGCTGGCACCTGCGCAGTTACTGGTCGATATTCCGAGACTGGTCACGGCTTACTACACCGGTCAACCTGATGCATCGGTACCTGCTCAACGCGTTGCGTTCGGCACTTCCGGACACCGTGGCACGTCGTTCGATCTGGGCTTCAACGAATGGCACGTGTTGGCTATCAGCCAGGCGATCTGCCTGTACCGAAAGGCAAATGGTATCGACGGCCCTTTGTTCCTTGGCGCTGATACCCATGCGTTGTCCACGCCAGCCGCTGCCACTGCTCTTGAAGTGCTGGCTGCCAACGACGTAGAGGTGATGATCTCGCAAGGCGATGAATACACGCCAACCCCTGCGGTGTCTCACGCCATCATCTGTTACAACCGTGGCCGTACTTCGGGGCTGGCTGATGGCATCGTCATTACGCCGTCGCACAACCCGCCGCAAAGCGGTGGCTTCAAGTACAACCCGCCCAATGGCGGCCCGGCTGACAGTGATATCACCAAGTGGATCGAGAACAAGGCCAACGAACTGCTGGCCGATAAAGTCACTGGCGTTTCACGCATCAGTCATGAAAAAGCACTGCGTGCCGACACCACTCACCGCCATGATTACGTCAACACTTACGTAGCCGACCTGAAGAACGTCATCGATCTGGACGCTATTCGCGATTCGGGCCTGCGTCTCGGTGTCGACCCGCTGGGTGGGGCCGGAGTGAACTACTGGTCGGCGATTGGCGAGCATTACGGCCTGAACCTGGATGTGGTCAATAAATTTGTCGACCCTACGTTCCGTTTCATGACCGTTGACTGGGACGGCCAGATTCGTATGGACCCGTCTTCCAGCCATGCCATGCAGAGCCTGATCGGTCTCAAGGACCGTTATCAAGTGGCATTTGCCTGTGACCCGGACCACGACCGCCACGGCATCGTGACTCCGAGCGGTGGCCTGATGACGCCTAACAGCTACCTGGCGGTGTCCATCGATTACCTGTTCCAGAACCGTCCTGAGTGGCGCGCCGATGCGGCAGTCGGCAAGACGGTGGTCAGCAGCGGCATGATTGATCGTGTGGCTGCGCGCCTGGGCCGACGCCTGTACGAAGTGCCGGTCGGCTTCAAGTATTTCGCGCAGGGCCTGTTCGAGGGTTCGCTGGGCTTTGGCGGTGAAGAAAGCGCTGGAGCCTCGTTTCTGCGCCGCGACGGTACGGTCTGGACCACTGACAAGGACGGTCTGATTCCGGCCTTGCTGGCTGCGGAAATGACTGCCCGTACCGGTCGTGACCCGAGCGAAACGTACAAGACCATGACCGACGAGCTGGGCGAGCCGTTCTCGACCCGCGTCGACGCCAAGGCCAACCCGCAGCAGAAGGCGCTGCTGAGCAAGCTGTCGCCAGAGCAGGTGAGTTCCACCGAACTGGCGGGTGAGCCGATTCAGAAGGTACTCAGCAACGCACCGGGTAATGATCAGGCGTTCGGTGGCGTGAAAGTCATGACCGAAAACGGCTGGTTTGCGGCACGCCCTTCAGGCACCGAGGACATCTACAAGATCTACGCCGAGAGTTTTGTCAGCGAAGATCACCTCAAGCGCCTGGTAGCAGAAGCTCAAGTGCTGGTGGACGGGGCGATTTCGCCGAAGTAATCACCGCTCTGGTCAACGCCCGAAAAACCTCGAACCTGACCCGGTTCGGGGTTTTTCAGCTTTTGACCTGTGGTTCAGTCGCGATAGAAGACCTGCACCAGGTGATAACCGAATTTGCTTTTGATCGGGCCGTGCACCACGCGTAGCGGCTTCTTGAAGATCACCTGATCGATGGCACCGACCATTTGCCCTGGCCGGACTTCGCCCAGATCGCCGCCACGTTTGCCGGACGGGCAGCTAGAATGCTTTTTAGCCAGCACGTCAAACGCCTCACCCTTGGCAATGCGCAGCTTGAGCTGTTCGGCCTCTTCGGCGGTCTTCACCAGAATATGGCGGGCTTGGGCTTTCATGTCGCAATATCACCTGCTGCAAAAGGCTGCCATTATGCCTGCACTTGCTGATCGACGCCCGCGCGTCACGCGTGCCGTCATGACGGTCGTCGTCTTTTTACTTCATTTTGTACGGTATTGATTATGGATTTTCCGGCGCTGTTGAAGATTCTGGCCAGTCAGGACGGATCGGACCTGTATCTTTCCACCGGAGCGCCGCCGTGCGCCAAGTTCAACGGCGTGCTCAAGCCGCTGGGCAGTGAAACCCTCAAGCCTGGCGAGGTGGCGTTGATTGCTCAGGGGCTGATGGACGAGGAGCAGAAGCTCGAATTCCTGCGCGAACTGGAGATGAACCTTGCCGTTTCGCTGGCGGGCATCGGCCGGTTCCGGATCAATATCTTCATGCAGCGTAACGAGGTGTCAATCGTCGCGCGGAATATCAAGCTGGATATTCCGCGTTTCGAGGACCTGTTCCTGCCGCCCGTACTGCTCGATGTGATCATGGAAAAGCACGGCCTGGTGTTGTTCGTCGGTGCCACCGGCTCGGGCAAATCGACCTCGTTGGCAGCGCTGATCGATTACCGCAACCGCAACGCCAGCGGCCATATCATCACCATTGAAGACCCGGTCGAATTCATCCATCGGCACAAGAAGTCCATCGTCAACCAGCGCGAGGTGGGGGTCGATACCCGCAGTTTCCGCGCGGCGCTGAAGAACACGTTGCGTCAGGCTCCGGATGTGATTCTGATCGGCGAAATTCGTGACCGCGAGACCATGGAGCATGCTCTGGCGTTTGCCGACACCGGCCACCTGGCGATCTCGACCCTGCATGCCAACAACGCCAACCAGGCGCTGGACCGGATAATCAACTTCTTCCCGGAAGAGCGTCGTGCGCAGTTGCTGCATGACCTGGGCAACAACCTCAAGGCGTTCGTCTCCCAGCGACTGGTCAGAACCCCGGACGGCAAACGCCGCGCAGCGGTGGAAGTGATGATGGGCACGCCGACCATTCGCGACCTGATTCAGCGCAACGAACTGACCGAGCTCAAGGGCATCATGGAGAAATCCGGCAGCCTCGGTATGCAGACCTTCGACACGGCGTTGTTCAATCTGGCCGTCGAAGGGGCGATCAGCGAGGAGGAGGCGTTGAAGAACGCGGACTCGCAGAACAACGTACGCCTGCGCCTCAAATTGCACAGTGAAGGCGGTGCCGGAACCCTGACCACACCGCCGCCAGCACCTACCGGCAGCAGCACGGCAAGTACCGCCGAGTGGGGGCTGGTCGATGACGACGCGCCGGGGCCGCAGGCGTAAATCGGTGAAGCTCCTGCGCCCTCCGCGCAGAAGCTTCGTTATGGGCCAGATCAGTCAGGATGCGCCGCCGCCAGCAATTCCTGTGTGTAGGGGTGCTGCGGTGAGTCGAACACATCATGGCTGGCGCCGCGCTCGACAACCTTGCCGTCCTTTACCACGATGACATCATGGGCGAGGGCCTTGACCACCGCCAGGTCATGACTGATGAACAGGTACGTCAGGCCGTGCTTTTCCTGAAGCTCGCGCAGCAGTGCGACGATTTGTTTCTGCACGGTGCGGTCCAGCGCCGAGGTAGGCTCGTCGAGCAGAATCAGCGCGGGTTTCAGCACCAGCGCCCGCGCAATGGCGATACGCTGACGTTGACCGCCGGAAAACTCATGGGGGTAGCGATGCCGGCTCTGCGGGTCGATGCCGACTTCTTCCAGTACCCGAATAACCTCTGCATCGCATTTCGCCGGGTTGTACTGGCTGTGTACCTCCAGGCCCTCACTGATGATCTGCGCCACTGACATGCGCGGGCTGAGGCTGCCGTAAGGGTCTTGAAAGACCACTTGCATCTCTTTACGCCACGGGCGCATCTGTTTCTGACTCAGGCCGTCCAGCGCCTGCCCGCGAAAGCGGATACTGCCGCGTGACTCCAGCAGACGCAGGATCGCCTGGCCCAGTGTCGACTTGCCGGAACCCGACTCACCAACGATACCGAGGGTCTTGCCGCGCTCGATACTCAGGCTGATGTCATCCACCGCCTTGAGGTACTCCTTGTGCCGCCGCAGAATGCCGCCGGTCAGGGAGAACCAGACTTTCAGGTTGTCGACCTGCAGAACCGTTTCCCGCGTGTCGCGTGGCAGCGGCTCGCCCGCAGGTTCGGCGTCGAGCAGCAGACGGCTGTAAGGATGCTGTGGCGATTTGAACAGCGATTTGCAATCGGACTGCTCGACGATCTCGCCGGCACGCATCACGCAGACGCGCTGCGCCACACTATGAACCAGATTGAGATCATGACTGATCAACAGCAGCGACATGTCCAGGCGCTGCTGCAGCTCTTTGAGCAGCACGAGGATCTTGCGTTGCACGGTGACGTCCAGCGCAGTGGTTGGTTCGTCGGCAATCAGCAGCTCCGGCTCGCAGGCCAGTGCCATGGCTATCATCACCCGCTGGCGTTGGCCTCCGGACAGTTCGTGCGGGTAGGCTTTCAGGCGTTTTTCCGGCTGTTGAATGCCTACCAGCTCCAGCAGCTCGACAATGCGTTTCTGCGCTTCACGGCCACTGATGCCGCGATGCAGCAGCAGCGTCTCGCCTATCTGCCGGGCCACGCTGTGCAGCGGGTTCAGCGAGGTCATCGGTTCCTGGAAAATCATCGCAATGCGGTTGCCACGCAGCTCGCGCAGGGTGCGCTGGTCGGCACCCACCAGTTGTTGACCGCGGTAGGTGATGCTGCCGGTGGTCAGCGTGCCGTTGCACGGCAGCAGTTGCAGGATCGAATGGGCAGTAACGGACTTGCCGGAGCCAGATTCACCCACCAATGCCAGGCATTCACCGCGGCGCACGTCCAGGCTCAGGTTGCTGACCACTTTCTGCCCGTTGAAGGCGACGCTCAGGTCGCGGATTTCGATCAGGTTTTCCGACATGTCAGGACCTCGGGTCGAAGGCATCACGCAGCGCCTCGCCTATGAATACCAGCAGCGTCAGGATCAACGCGAGGGAGAAGAACGCTGTCAGGCCCAGCCAGGGTGCCTGCAGGTTCTGCTTGCCCTGGGCGATCAGCTCGCCCAGTGACGCGCTGCCCGCCGGCATGCCGAAACCCAGGAAATCCAGCGCGGTCAGGGTCGAAATGGCACCGGTCAGGATGAATGGCAGATAGCTCAGCGTCGCAGTCATCGCATTGGGCAGGATGTGACGCATGATTATCGTCCGGTCCCCCAGGCCCAGTGCACGCGCTGCCTTGACGTACTCCAGGTTGCGGCCACGGAGGAACTCGGCGCGCACGACGTCGACCAGCGTCAACCAGGAAAACAGCGCCATGATGCCCAGCAGCCACCAGAAATCGGGTTCGACGAAGCCTGACAGGATGATCAGCAGGTACAGCACAGGCAAGCCGGACCAGACCTCCAGCAGACGTTGGCCGAGCAAGTCTACCCAGCCGCCGTAATAGCCTTGCAACGCGCCAGCGGTGATGCCAATCAGCGCGCTGATGAAGGTCAGGACCAGCGCAAACAGGATCGACACCCGAGCGCCGAAAATGACCCGCGCCAGTACATCGCGCGCCTGATCATCGGTGCCGAGCCAGTTGTTCGCTGAGGGCGGGCTGGGGGCCGGGGTAGTCAATTCATAGTTGGGCGTGTCGTCACTGAACGGGACTGGCGGAAACAGCATCCAGCCGTCGCCCTTGGTAATCAGCTGACGTACGTAGTCGCTGCGGTAATCCGGCTGGAAGGGCAGTTCGCCGCCAAATTGTTGCTCGGTGTAGCGCTTGAACACCGGAAAGTAGAGCGAGTGCTGGTAACTGACCATCAGTGGTTTGTCATTGGCGATCAGCTCACCGCCCAGAGTCAGGGCAAACAGTGCGCAGAACAGCCACAGCGACCACCAGCCCCGGCGATTGCTGCGAAAGCGCTCAAGGCGGCGGCGGGCCAGCGGCGAGAGGCTACGCATCATGCATTCCTCGCGCTGAAGTCGATTCGGGGGTCAACCAGCGTGTAGCAGACATCGCCAATCAGTTTTATCAGTAGGCCGAAAACGGTAAAGATGAACAGCGAGCCGAACACCACCGGATAATCCCGCGAAACGGCCGCTTCATAGCTCATGCGGCCCAGGCCATCCAGCGAGAAGATCACTTCGATCAGCAGCGAACCGGCAAAGAACACGCTGATGAACGCCTGCGGAATACCCGACACGACCAGCAACATGGCATTGCGGAACACATGGCCATAGAGCACGCGCCGCTCGCTCATGCCCTTGGCGCGGGCGGTAGTCACATACTGACGGGTTATTTCGTTGAGAAAGGAATGTTTGGTCAGCAGGGTCAGTGTGGCAAAACCGCCAATCACCAGCGCTGAAACAGGCAGCACCAAATGCCAGAAATAGTCAGCGATCTTGCCGACGGTGCTCAGTTGCTCGAAGTTGTCCGAGACCAGCCCGCGCACCGGAAACCAGTTCAGCGACGTGCCACCGCAGAACACCACCACCAGCAGCATGGCGAACAGGAAGGCTGGCGTGGCGTAACCGATGATGATCGCGGTGCTGCTCCAGATATCGAACTGACTGCCATGTTTGACCGCTTTGCGAATCCCCAGCGGGATGGATACCAGGTACGTCAGCAGCGTCGCCCAGAGGCCCAATGATATGGAGACCGGCATTTTTTGCAGAATAAGGTCGGTTACCGTAGCGCCGCGAAAGAAGCTGTTGCCGAAATCCAGTCGGGCGTAACTCTTCAGCATCAGCCAGAGCCGCTCATGCAAGGGTTTGTCGAAACCATATTGACGTTCGATCTGCTTGATCAGTACTGGGTCCAGTCCTCGGGACGCTCGAGAGTGTCCGGCACCGGCCGACTCGCTCGCACCCGCGCCCACGGTCGCACCGCCAATTCCCTGCAAGCGTGCAATGGCCTGTTCGACAGGGCCGCCCGGCGCGGCCTGCACGATGAAAAAGTTGACCAGCAAAATACACAGCAGGGTAGGGATGATCAGCAGCAGGCGACGCAAAATATAGCCGAGCATTCAGTGCATCTCCGAAACGATGGCTGAAGCACCGCGTTTTTCAGCGAACTGCTCGTTGGTCAATGGCGTCGGGCTGATTTCCCACCATGTTTCGATGGCTTCATTGTTGCTGGCCTGGATTTTCGGAATGCCGAAACGGTTCCACCAGACGGTGGAAGAGCCGGGCGGGTAATAATTGGGAATCCAGTAGTAATTCCATTGCAGTACCCGATCCAGGCAATGTGCATAGTCGGTCATGGTCTGCTTGTTGTCGGCCTTGAGCAGCCCTGCAATCAGGGTGTCGACGGCGGGGTCCTGAAGTGCCATGTAATTGCTGGAGCCTGGGTCCATCGCTACTTTCGAGCCAAAGCTGTTGTACAACTCGGCCCCCGGCGAGGTAGATACCGGGTAGCCGGTGACAATCATGTCGTAATCGCGGGCCATTACCCGGTTGAGGTATTGCGCGGAATCGATGCGACGAATATCAAAATGAATGCCGATCTGCGCCAGCGTACGTTTGTAGGGCAGCAGCATCCGCTCGAAACCATTCTGTGCGTTGAGAAACGTAAAGCTGAAGGGTTCGCCCTGTGCGTTAACCAGTTGGTCGCCCTGCGGCGTCCAGCCAGCCTCTTTCATCAGCGCCAGTGCTTGCAGTTGCTTGTCGCGAATGAAGCCTGTGCCATCGGTTTTTGGCGCCTTGAACACGCTGTCGAACACCTGGTCAGGGACCCTGCCACGCAGCGGCTCAAGGATTTTCAGTTCGGCGGGAGTCGGCAGCTCGCTGGCAGCCAGCTCCGAGTTGGAGAAGAAGCTGTCCTGGCGAATGTACATGTTGCGCATCATCTGCCGGTTGGTCCATTCAAAGTCCCAGAGCAACGACAGCGCCTGGCGCACGCGGCGGTCCTGGAACATCGGTCGGCTCAGGTTGAATACGAAGCCCTGCGAGCTTTGCACCGCACCCTTGGCCAGTTGGGCCTTCTGCAAGCGACCGTCATTGATTGCCGGGCCGTCATAGCGGATTGCATAGCCAGTCGCGGAAAACTCGCGATTGTAATCGTAGGCCCCGCCCTTGAGTACGGTGCGTGCTACATCGATGTCGCCGAAATACTCGATGCTGAAGGTGTCGAAGTTGTACAGGCCTTTGCTGACCGGCAGGTCTTTGCCCCACCAGCCTGGGTCACGTTGAAACGTGACGGTGCGCCCCGGGTCGACATGGCTGATGGTGTAAGGCCCGCTGCCCGGAGGAACTTCAAACCCCGCGCCACTGGCGAAGTCGCGGGATTTCCACCAGTGCTCGGGGAATACCGGCAGCGAAGCCAGATCAAGGGGCAGGGTGCGGTTATCGCTGTTCTTGAAGTCGAAGCGGATTTGCGAAGGCGATTCGACCTCCAGGCCCTGGACCGCTTCAAACTGGGTCCGGTATTGCATGTTGCCTTGGGTCATCAGCAGTTCGTAGGTGTACTTCACGTCGTTGGCGGTAATCGGTGTGCCGTCCGCGAAACGTGCCTTGGGGTTCAGGTAAAAGCGCAGGGAGAGGCCGTCCGCGCCACGCTCCATTTTCTCGGCGACAAGCCCGTAGACGGTGTAGGGCTCATCCATCGAGCGCGTAGCCAATGGGGAGTAAAGCATGCCATTAATCTGCGAAACGCCCATACCCTTGTCGGTGAAGGGCATCAGGTGGTCGAACTGGCCGATTTCTATGGCCGAGCGTCGCATGCTGCCGCCTTTGGGCGCGTCCGGGTTCACGTAATCGAAGTGCTTGAAGTCGGCTGGATAGCGTGGAGCTTCGCCGTAAACGGTCAGGGCGTGTTGTGGTGCTGCGGACAGCGATTGGGTTGCGCCAACGAAGGTCAGCGTCAAGGCGAGCAACGATGAAAAAACAAAACGCATGACTCGAATCCTGACTGACGTTCGCAAGCGAATGTCAGGGTTAAAGGCGACTGACTGTAAAGGTATGGCGAAAATCCCGGCAGCGCTCATGCCTCTGCATCGCGCTATCTTCTACAGACAAATGGCCGCTTCGCCAAGCCACTGCGCGCAGGCTGGGCCACTGCGCTGTTGAAAACGACCACATACAAAAACGGCCCATCCGAAGATGAGCCGTCTGGCATGCGGCGCAGCAGGATCAGTCCTGACGGCTGGTCACTTCCAGCAGGTGGTAGCCGAACTGAGTCTTTACCGGACCCTGAACGGTGTTCACCGGAGCACTGAATACGACAGTGTCGAATTCCTTGACCATCTGGCCTGGACCGAACGAACCCAGGTCACCGCCCTGGCGGCTCGATGGGCAGCTGGAGTTGGCCTTGGCGATTTCAGCGAAATCAGCGCCGCCTTCGATCTGAGCCTTGAGTTCGTTGCATTTTTCTTCGCTCGAAACAAGGATGTGGCGGGCAGTGGCTTTAGCCATGGGGAATAATCTCCTGTGAAAAAAAAGAAACAGCCTACCGGATTCAGTGCGGTATTTCCCGACAAAGTTCCTTTGCTCTGTTTATCTGTAACGCAGACGGTCAACCGCGCGACGCAACAGCTGTTCGGTGCCTTCCCAGCCAAGGCAGCCATCGGTGACCGAAACGCCGTACCGCAGCGTCCCGCCCAATGCCTGGCAGCCGTCGAACAAGTGGCTCTCGATCATCATGCCGATCAGCGAGGTATTGCCGGCCAGGCGCTGTTCAAGAACATCGTTAAAGACGTGGGGCTGGCGTGACGGGTCCTTGCCACTGTTGGCGTGGCTGCAATCGACCATGATTCGCGATGCGATATTGTTTTTGGTCAGGCTGGCCTGCACCCGAGCGACGCTCTGGCCATCGTAATTGGGGCCGCTGTGGCCGCCGCGCAGCACAATGTGAGTGTCCGGATTGCCCTGCGTCTGGATGATTGCCGGATGACCGTGACCGTCCATGCCGAAGTGGCGATGCGGATGCGCCGCTGAACGCATTGCATCGCAGGCCACCGCGACGCCGCCGTCAGTGCCATTCTTGAAGCCGACTGCCATCGGCAGCCCGCTGGCCATTTCCCGATGGATCTGCGACTCGGTGGTGCGCGCACCAATCGCGACCCAACTGAGCAGGTCATCGAAATAGCCCGCGGCCATAGGCTGCAGTATCTCGGTGGCGATCGGCAGGCCCATGCCCAGCATGTCACGCATCAATTGTCGCGACAGCGCCAGGCCTTCAGCCATATCGTCACTGCCGTCCAGATGGGGATCGTACGCCAGGCCTTTCCAGCCCACTGTCGTGCGCGGCTTTTCGACGTAGGCGCGCATGACCAGCAGCATCTGGTCACTGACTTGCGCCGCAAGGCCGGCCAGTCGCTCGGCATATTCACGAGCAGATTGTGGGTCATGGATCGAGCAGGGGCCCACGATAACGAGCAGTCGCGAGTCTTCACCTTCAAGAATGGCGCGTACGGCGCGGCGATGGGCAGCAACCTGTTCGGTCAGCGCTGCATTCAGTGGCAGGCGCATTTTCAGTTCAAGCGTGCCGGGCAGGCGTTTCGAGGCGGGGCTGTTGTCTGCCAGAGCAACGGCATGGCTGGACAGGTCGGACGGTTTTACGGCAACGGACGAATTCATATTCTGGCTTCCTGGGCTGGCGGGGCAGTCCCGCGCAGACCTACTGGGGTGTTCGACAAAGGGCCATATTGGCCGGGCGTTTGTGGTTGCCACCTGGCAGTGACCGAACGGAGGCGGCAGGCTGTCCCGAACGGAGATGGCTAAATCGCCAGGCGAAGTCGATGTCGTTGCGGTAATAAGTGGCGTAGTTCATGTCGTAGTCCTCAATGTGCAGCGTGATATTTATGAAGGGTTGAAAATACCTGGCCCTGAAAAACAAAACCCCCGGTCGGGAAGCCGACCGGGGGTAGAGAATTCTCTGGTTGGCGTCCCCTTGAAGTGGGCGCCGGATGGGTATCAGGCGCGCCAGTGGCTAAACCAATACCCATAATAGGAGTTGAGCTGAACAGGAGCATTCACCGAGGCAACCCGCACAGCCACAGCACATGCACGGCAGGAAATGCCGGTAGCCGCTTGAAGCAGTGATGAGGTGGATTGCAGCATGGTGGGTCTCCGTTGATTGCTCCGAAGCTTACTTCAGGAGCGGTGGCGCATTCAATTGGAAAATTCAATCACCAGGATTATCAATGGCTACGAGCATTGACGTGCTGGTCCAGAGGACGAGGGGGTAGCGAACCGCTCAACGGCTGATGACAGTTACCTGGCGGCAGGCTATGGTGCGGCCAGGCTTCTACATATTGCGCCTGCAGTCTCCGGCAGGATCAGCTACTCTTCACTCATTACTTCTTCCTGCGGGGTTTGCATGTTCGGGATCGTCCCGATTTTCATGCCCAGCAATACGGCTACCTTATGCGCCTCACCGCGCCTGCCTTTCTTGCGGCCCGCCAGCACCTGGTAAGTTGTCGCCGGATCAATGCTGTTTTCCCGAGCGAATTCCTGAACAGATTTTCCCTGTTGTTCGAGCCAGGCCTTGGCTTGTGCGGCGGTGCGTATTCCGGGCATAGTTCAAAACCGTTCAAATCTATTCAATTCCGCGGGATTCTAACATTCGTTAGGATGGCTTTAACAGGATCATAGATTCAAATGAGTGGAATCGGTTGTCGGCTGAGAAAAGAACGAGAGCGTCTGAGCATGTCTCAGCGTACCTTCGGTGAAATAGGGGGAGTTGAGGCTAACGCCCAGGGAAAGTATGAAAATGGTGATCGCGCGCCCAAGGCCGATTACCTGGCTGCGGTGGCGGCCAAAGGTGTGGATGTGCTCTATGTGCTGACGGGAGCGCGCACGCCGGTGCCGATTGACAACCTCAGTCTGATCGAAGAAAAGATTCTGGGTAATTACCGAGTGTTGGCCAAGGATGATCAGGATGCGATCAGGCGTCTGACGACCACCATCGCCGAGCTTTCCGCTCCTGAAAAGCTTCCTTAGTGCAGGCATTGCGAGGCGGACATGCAGCCTGCTTTTCTGCGGCCTGCGGGTTTTTTTCGTCGTTCTCGAAGCACCCACCGTCAAGTTGTCGAGAGTCTGAGTTCGCAGTGCTAGGTCTGACTCATTGTTTTTGTTATGGTGATTGGCATTCGTTATGACCGTTGCGCGAGGTGTCTGCTTGATTAAGGTGCTAGTTGTCGATGACCATGATCTTGTCCGGACAGGCATCACACGCATGCTGGCCGACATAGACGGTCTGCAGGTTGTCGGGCAGGCTGATTCCGGCGAAGAATCACTGAAGAAGGCGCGCGAGCTCAAGCCTGACGTTGTACTCATGGACGTCAAGATGCCGGGCATCGGTGGGCTGGAGGCGACGCGCAAGATGCTGCGCAGCCACCCTGATATCAAGGTCGTCGCAGTCACTGTCTGTGAAGAAGACCCGTTTCCGACCCGTTTGCTGCAGGCAGGTGCTGCCGGCTACATGACCAAGGGTGCGGGGCTTGCCGAAATGGTCCAGGCCATTCGCCTGGTGTTTGCCGGTCAGCGTTACATCAGCCCGCAGATTGCCCAGCAGCTGGCCTTGAAGTCGTTTCAGCCGCAGGTCAACAATTCGCCGTTCGATCTGCTTTCCGAGCGTGAAATCCAGATTGCCCTGATGATTGTCGGCTGCCAGAAAGTCCAGACCATCTCGGACAAGCTGTGCCTGTCACCGAAAACCGTTAATACCTACCGATACCGTATCTTTGAAAAGCTCTCGATCAGCAGTGATGTTGAACTGGCTTTGCTCGCTGTACGTCACGGCATGGTTGATGCCAGCGCCTGAACATGACCCAGACATTCGATCCAAGTGCATTTCTCGCGACCTGTAGCGGTCGTCCCGGCGTCTACCGTATGTTCGACGCCGAAGCCACACTGCTTTACGTCGGCAAGGCCAAGAACCTCAAGAAGCGTCTTGCCAGCTATTTTCGCAAAACCGGACACGCGCCCAAGACCGGAGCACTGGTGTCGCGCATCGCCCAGATTGAAACGACCATCACGGGCAACGAAACTGAAGCGCTGTTGCTGGAGCAGACCCTCATCAAGGAGTGGCGGCCGCCCTACAACATTCTGCTGCGTGACGATAAGTCCTATCCCTATGTGTTTCTGTCCGATGGTAACTACCCGCGACTGAGTATTCATCGGGGAGCCAAAAAGGCCAAGGGCCGTTATTTCGGGCCTTACCCGAGTGCCGGCGCGATTCGCGAGAGCCTTAGCCTGCTGCAGAAGACTTTTCAGGTGCGGCAGTGCGAGGACAGCTACTTCAAGAACCGCACACGTCCTTGCCTGCAATATCAGATCAAACGTTGCAAAGGGCCGTGTGTCGGGCTGGTCGAGCCTGAGGTGTATGCCGAGGACGTACGTCACTCGGTGATGTTTCTCGAGGGACGCAGCAATGCCCTGAGTGACGAACTGAACGCCTCCATGGAAAAAGCCGCGATGGCGCTCGACTTCGAACGCGCAGCCGAGTTGCGCGATCAGGTCGCCTTGTTGCGCCGCGTCCAGGATCAGCAAAGCATGGACGGCGGTACCGGCGATGTCGATGTGGTCGCCGCGTTCGTCAACCCTGGCGGTGCCTGCGTGCACCTGATCAGCGTGCGGGGCGGGCGGGTGCTGGGCAGCAAGAACTTCTTCCCGCAGGTCGGCATAGAAGAGGAGGTCGGCGAAGTGATGTCGGCATTCCTGGCTCAGTATTTCCTCGGCGGCATAGACCGCGAGCTGCCCGGCGAAGTCATCGTCAATGTCATCAACGACGATTTCCCTGCGTTCGTCGACGCCGTCGAAGAACTGCGCGGCGTCGAGATGGTTATCAGTCATCGCGTGCGCGGCACCCGGGCGCGCTGGCAGCAAATGGCGGTCACCAATGCCGAGCAGGCACTGACTGCGCGGCTGGCCAACCGTCAGCATGTTGCGTCGCGATTCGAAGCGCTGGCCAAGGTGCTGGGGCTTGAAGATCCGCCAATGCGCCTCGAATGCTACGACATCAGCCACTCCAGTGGTGAGGCGACCGTAGCGTCCTGTGTGGTGTTCGGTCCGGAAGGCCCGATCAAGTCCGATTACCGGCGTTTCAATATCGAAGGCGTGACGGCAGGCGACGACTATGCCGCCATGCACCAGGCCTTGACCCGACGTTACAGCCGCATCAAGGCCGGGGAGGGCAAGTTGCCGGATGTGCTGCTGGTGGACGGCGGCAAGGGCCAGATGTCCATGGCCCGTGATGTGCTCAATGAATTGCAGGTGCCTGATCTGATTCTGCTCGGTGTCGCCAAGGGCACCACGCGCAAGGCGGGCTTTGAAACCCTTTACCTGAACGACGCAGCACATGAATTCACGCTGCCCGGCGATTCTCCGGCGTTGCACCTTATTCAGCAGATTCGCGACGAGGCTCACCGTTTCGCAATCACCGGTCACCGCGCGCGGCGCGGCAAGACCCGGCGCACCTCGACCCTTGAGGGCGTTGCAGGCGTCGGGCCGACCCGGCGTCGTGACCTGCTCAAACATTTCGGCGGATTACAGGAATTGTCCCGTGCCAGCATCGATGAAATCGCAAAAGCACCCGGAATCAGTAAAAAGCTGGCAGAGTCGATTTATGCAAACCTGCACAGCGAGTAGAATGCCCGCTCACCTCGTAGCCAGTTGTGCCGATGAATATCCCTAATCTGATCACCGTACTACGCGTTTTATTGATTCCGATCTTCATTTTGCTGTTCTACATGCCTTATCACTGGAGCTACATGGCCGCCAGTGCAGTCTTTGCGTTCGCTGCGGCGACCGACTGGCTCGACGGGTATCTGGCCCGCCGTCTTGAACAAAGTACACCCTTTGGTGCCTTTCTCGACCCGGTAGCAGACAAACTGATGGTGGCCGTTGCATTGGTGCTGCTGGTTCAGGCGCATGCCAATCTGTGGCTGACGCTGCCCGCTGCGGTGATCATCGGTCGCGAAATCGTCATTTCTGCACTCCGCGAATGGATGGCGGAAATCGGCGCGCGTGCGCAGGTTGCCGTTTCCAACATGGGCAAATGGAAAACGGCGGCGCAAATGCTCGCGCTGGTCATTCTGCTGGGCAACCCGCCTGCGATCACGCTCTGGGTGATTCTCGGCTACGCATTGCTGCTCGTTGCAGCGGGGCTGACCCTGTGGTCGATGGTGCAATACCTCAGAGCCGCATGGCCGCACCTCAAGACTACGGCAGAAAAAAAATAAGTTTTTGAATCAAGGGCTTGACGCAGCTTTCTGAAACGCTAGAATAGCGCCCGTCATCAAGACAATGCGGGAATAGCTCAGTTGGTAGAGCACGACCTTGCCAAGGTCGGGGTCGCGAGTTCGAGTCTCGTTTCCCGCTCCAAATATAAATCCATGTATGCACAAGAGGCATATGGGATTAACAAAAAAGACGCTTAGGCGTCTTTTTTCGTTTTTGCGGTAAATATCCCGGGTTTACTTTCTTGTGATGTACTTCTGCTTGTCTGAAGCAGTTTTGGCGTCCGAAGCCATATAGCCGTCGCCACCTCAAGCAGTCGAAGGAACAGTAGACCGGCTGGAGGCCATTATCGGGTACCCGCTGCGCACCTACGAAGACTTCGTCAAGGAAGCCACTGTCGGTTGAATCGTCGGCAGGGCAGCCATCCTGCCGGGTAAGAAACCCGGCAGTCAGTGCTTTAGTAGTTCACCCAGGCGGCATCGTTATTGGCAGACTGTACCCAGCGCACACCTTCTACGCCAGTGTCGATACCCGGCTTGGCAGCCCATGCCATGCGTTGCCCCTGAACTTCGAAACTCATCTGGTCAGGGCGTTCATCCCTCCATTCGATACTCGCCTTCCCGACTACTATTTATAATGTTGCTCGAACACCGCTACCTGCTCCGGTGTAATGAGTTGAAAGGGCACCCAGACCTCGGCGTCGACCGGCTCGCCTTTGATCATTTTTATGGCCGATTGCAGAGCTGTGGTCGCTTGGGCCTTCGGGTCTTGAAACACCGAGGCTGCCAGCATTCCACGTTTGATTGCCGCCAGGCCATCAGGCAAGCCGTCAATGCCTACAATTGCAACTTCCCCCTTCGCTTTGCCAGCCTGTTGTAACGCCATGGCGGCGCCGATGGCCATCTCGTCGTTATTGGCCACGATGGCATCAAAGGTTCTGCCCGCCAGTAGCCAGTTACTGGTCAGGTCCATACCTTTGTTACGTTGCCATTCCGCTGTTTGCTGCTCGACGATCGTTATGCCCGGATAGTCCTTGAGCACCTGTTTGACGCCTTCGCTGCGGTCGTGTGTCGAGTTCTGCGCAAGGTCACCCATGATGAGCGCGATAGTACCTTTGCCTCCCATCTTTTCTGCCAGATAGCGCATCTGCAATTGTCCTGCCTCAATGTCGTTGGACGCCACGGTGGTAACGCCCTTGGGCAAGACGCGCTCATCCGGGTGACGGTTGACGTAGACAAGCGGCATCTTTGCCTCGACCGCTGCGCGGGTCATATTTGCCGTGGCGGCGGTGTCCACCGGCAAGACGATAACCGCATCCACTTTCTGGCTGAGAAAGCCCTGAACCTGATTGATCTGGCGAACCACATCGCCTTGAGCGTCCTCGAACTGGAGCTGCACATTCTCTTTTCGGGCAGCTTCTTCCAGGCCGCTGCGCACATAGGTCATGAAGTTATCGTCGACTCTGGCGATCGTGACGCCAATTCGGTAGCTCGCAGCAGCCCATTGGCTGGAAACCAGTAACAGCACGGCGATAAACAGTTTGCGGAAGGGCATGAGACGTTTCCTTTTGTTGTTATGTGTGACGTTCACCAAGACCTGTCATGAACGTTTCCAGCGCTTTTCACGAGAACTTGCTCAGGTGTTCCTCAATCCAGGGTGAAGGCTTTTTTGAAGCGTTCCAGTGCTGCTTCGCTGTTGCCGCTGGCCCAGCCTTCAAGCCCGACGACACCCGTATAGCCCATATCGAACAACGCTCTGGCAATGGCGGGATAATGAATTTCACCCGTACCAGGCTCTTGGCGACCCGGGACGTCGGCGACCTGGATTTCTCCTATGGCGCTGCCTGAGCGCTGGATGAGTTCGATCAGGTTTCCTTCGCCGATTTGCGCGTGATAAAGGTCCAGGTTCATTTTCAGGTGCGGGCTGCCCACGGCCTCGATCAGGGCCAATGTGTCTTCAGCGCGAGCGAACGGGGTGCCGGGGTGGTCGACCTCGGTATTCAGGTTTTCCAGCAAGAATACCCGGCCTGCCTCTTCGCCAAGGCGAGCGAGTTTTTCCAGCGTTTTGCAGGCACTCAGCCACATGCGTCCATTGACATGAGCCACCGGATTGACGGGCAGACCTTTGTCGTCAAGGCCCGTGCCATGCAGGTTCAGGCTCGGGCAATTGAGCCGGGCGGCAACCGCGAGGGATTCGCGTGCGCTGTCCAGCAGGTGCTGGATTGCGTCGGCGTCGGTCAGATTGCCGTGGGTGTAGCCGGTCATAGAGGTGAAATTCGCCCCTGTGGCAGCCAGCGCTGCGATGTCCTTATTGGCCCAGCTCCATATTTCGGCGCTGAAGCCCAGCTCGTGAATACGCCTGACACGCTCGGTGAAGGGTAAATCCAGGAACACCATCTCGGCGCTGACCGCTAATGTGAACGGTATGGAGCTCATGCGCAGACTCCTCGTGACACCGCCACCGGCCGGCCTTGCTGGAACGACTCGATGCAGGCGCGGGCAATGGCCAGCGCCGCTCGGGCATCTTCGCCACTGGCCAGGGGTTTGGCCCCGGTACGCAGGCAGTCGGCAAAATGATTGAGTTCGGCGATGTAGGCGTCACGCAGCAGGTCGGTGTCCAGTCGTTGGGAGTCGGCCTGTATGCCATTGGCCAGATAACGGGTCAGATCAGATTCACTGACGTTGCCCATAGTCAACATGCCGGCACTGCCGAAGACCTCGCCCCGGACGTCGTAACCGTAGACCGCCTGAAAGCTGGCTTCAGCGGTGGCAATGGCACCGTTGTCGAAACGGATCATCACCACCGCTGTGTCCAGAAACCCATTGTTCTTGTAATCCGGTGCAATCAGCGCATCAGCCATGACGAACACGCTGACTGCCTCGGCACCGGGGTTCAGGTAGCGCAGGGTATCGAAGTCATGAATCAGCGTTTCAAGAAAGATCACCCATTGCGGCGAGGCTGCCGGATTGTTCAGCGCAGGATCTCGGGTTAACGAGCGCAACAGTTGCGGTGTACCTATACGCCCCTCAACCACGTTCAGATGAGCCGTACGAAAGCTTTTGGCGAAGCGACGGTTGAAACCGACTTGCAAGGGCACGCCGGCATCGGCGGCCGCAGCGATAGCGCGGTCGGCTTCCTCGAGAGTGATCGCCATGGGTTTCTCGCAAAAAACGCCCTTGCCGGCCCGCGCCGCGCTGATGACCAATTCTGCGTGGCTGCGCGCGGGGGCAGCGATCAGCACGCCATCCAGGTCTGGGTCGTCCAGCAATTGCTGAGGGTCGGTGTAAACCCGATCTACCCCTAACTCTGCGGCCAGACGCGACGCCTGGCCCGGAGTGGGGTCGGCGATGGCCGCAAGGCAGGCACCGGGAATATGGTGGGCGGCGGTCTGGCCGTGGAAGCTGCCCATGCGACCGGCGCCAATCAGACCAAGGCGGAGAATTTTTTTGCTCATGAAATAACCCTTTTTAATTGTTGTTCGATTATTTCCCGGCCGTAAGCGCGCCGGGCAAAGGGGGGGAGAGCAAAGGCCATGCCATAACTTAAGCTATTGATTTTAAAAGTTTATTAAAAATTTCCAATCAAAAAGTGTTCATTTTAATGACATGTCTATACTGACATGTTGAATATATGAACATGGATACATCAATGTCCTCACCGTCTGCGACCTTCAGCGTACAAGACCTCGGATACCTCACCGCATTGGGGACTGTGGCACTCAACAGCGGTCCCATACCCGAACTGGAGCAGGCCTGGCGGGCGCGCCTGAGTGGCGTTGACGAGCGCCCGGCGACGGTCAGGAAGGTTATTTGGGATTCCTGGGGGCGCAGCATCGCAGGCGGCGTGAACCCTGAAGACAGCGACTACCGGTTTGTCGACCCTCAACACCTTGCGGCTACTCTGGCGGCCAATCGGGTTTTGATTGCCGCAGCCGCTCAAGTGATGCGCGGCTTGCTTGCCTATAACCCGAGAGGCCATATCAACCTCACCGATGCTGAGGGCACCACACTGTATTTTTGCGGGCTGGATCTGACGCCGGTAGGTACGCGTTTGCTGGAGTCGGTGCAGGGCACCAACTGCACCGGACTGGCCCTGGCTGAAGATTCCCTGGTGTATGTACTGGCAGAGGAAAACTTCGGTACAGGCCTTCGTCAGCGGCGGATGCATTGCGCTGCGGCGCCAATCCGCAATGCCCAAGGCAAGACCCTGGCGATGCTGACCCTGACCGCAGAACCTGGCTGGTTCCATTTTCATACGCTCGGCACTGTCCAGGCGGCGGCCGAGGCCGTCTCGCGGCAAATGGCCTTGCAGGCGCTGCTGGAAGAACAGCAAACCGTTCTCGAAGTGCTCAACGAAGGTTTGGTGGTACTGGACGAACGAGGCTGTATAAAAGCGCTCAATCGCTATGCCCGGCAGCTTTTTCGGGTCGGCCTGGATTTGCTGGGCAGCCCGTTCCAGCGTCTGGGGCGCAGTGATTTGAACGAACAGATTCTGGCGCGTATCGGTGAAGGGCTGCGGGACCTGGACTGCACCTTTGAACTGCATGATTTCAGCCAGTTGTCCTGTCTGGTTTCGGTATGCCCACTGGAGCAGGGCGGGCGCGTGGTGTCGCTGCGAGAAAATCGGCGCATTAGGGAGATCACCCGGCGAATTATCGGCACTCAGGCCCGTTACACGTTCGAGACCATTCAGGGCTGTTCACGGGCGATTGCAGATGCCGTGCATTTTGGGCGGATCGCCAGTCGCAGCGATTCCACCACCTTGATTCTTGGCGAAAGCGGCACCGGCAAGGAGTTGTTCGCCCAGGCGATCCATAATGCGAGTGACCGCAATAGCGGGCCTTTTGTAGCGGTCAACTGTGGCGCGATTCCCCGGGACCTGGTGCAAAGCGAGCTGTTCGGCCATGTCGAGGGCGCATTCACGGGTTCGGCTAAAGGCGGGTCGGCGGGCAAGTTCGAACTGGCCGATGGCGGCACGATCTTTCTTGATGAGATCGGCGACATGTCCTTCGACGCGCAGGTCAGCCTGTTACGGGTGTTGCAAGAGGGCGAAGTAACCCGGGTCGGGGCGAAAAGCTCGCGACCAGTGGATGTACGCATCATTGCCGCCACTCACCGTAACTTGAGTCAGGCAGTGGCCGAAGGCGCCTTTCGTGAAGATCTGTATTACCGACTCAACGTGCTCAACCTGACCGTACCGCCGCTGCGTATGCGTCGGGAAGACATTGCCTTGCTGGCGCAACATTTTCTTGATCGTTGTGCCCGTTCATTGCGCAAGTCAGTGCTGGGGCTTTCTGCGCAAGCTCTGGAATTGCTGGTGGCTTATAGCTGGCCGGGCAACGTGCGAGAGCTGGAAAACAGCATTGAGCGCGCGACCAATCTGGCCACGGGTGAGCTCGTCCAGCCCGCCGATCTGCCCCTTGAAATCAGGCAGCGCAGCGGCCCCGCGGTGCCGGGCCGGCTGCCAGTGCCTTTGGCGGCCCATGACCTTGGCACCCACGAAATGCACGCGATTATTGCGGCGCTCGAAAGCACCCGAGGCAACATTCGCCTCGCTGCTCGACAGCTGAACGTTTCCCGCGGCGGGCTGTACAACAAAATGAGTCGATTCGGCTTGAACGCCGCCGATTTTCGAGGGCTCTGACGCCGGTCAGGCGTCGGTATTCTCCGAGGTCACGATCTGTAGCGGTACATACACCCGGTGCCTGAGCGGATCGAAGCTGTTGACGGTCTGCAACTCGATCAGCAGATTTACCAGTGCCTCGGCAATTTGAAGAGGCTGGGAGTCGATCACCACGTCAACCAGCCCGTTCGCGAGTGCGAGGCGCGACAGTTCGGTGGACTCCTGTAAAATGCAGCACAGCGCTGGACGTCTGGGCAGTTGCGCGAGGGCACTGATGATGCCGTCGCCACCACCGCCCACCACGCACAGCCCGCGCAGATCGTCATGATTGCCCAGCAATTCCAGGCTCGCCTCTTCGGTGATATCACAGTTGTCGAGGTTGATCAGCGGCACCAGAGGACGTAACCCCGGCGCATGTTCTGCCAGGTAACTGTGTAGCCCTTCAACCCGCGCCTGATGGCCAAGAAAGCGATGGCCGCCGAGCAGAATGCCGATGCTGCCTTTGCGAGCACCGCAGGTACGTGCCAGCAGCCAGCCCATGGTGCGTCCGACCTGATAATTGTCCTGACCGACGTAAGGCTCATCGGCCTTCTCATGAATGTCTGAAAGCAGCGCTATCACCGGGACGCCAGCCTGGCGAATCTGTTCAAGAGCAGCGTTGATCAGCGGGTGGGCGAAGCTGACCACCGCCAGGCCGTCACATTGCACTGCCAGTTGTTCGAGTTGGGCAACGATGGCGGCCGGGCTGCGATCAGTCACGTATTCGAACTGGCAGGTCAGATTGGCCCCGATACGACGTTGCGCGGCCTGGCCAATGGCCTTAGCGAGGTTGGCATAGAACGCTTGGGCGGTGTTCAGCAACAGAATGCCGAAACGGTAAGTGGGACGTTGCTCGACAATGCGCTGCGCAATCAGCCGTGCGGCGAAATAACCCACTGCTTCCGCGGCCTTCAGCACCTGCTCGGCGGTAGCGGGGTTTACCGGAGCGCGGGCGTTGAGCACGCGATCGACAGTCGCGACACTCAAGCCTGCCTGCGCGGCGACAGTCGCGATGGTGGGGCGCTTATTGTTATTCATGACATGCCCTTGAAGCGGCTTGATAGAAAACTATCAAGCACCGCAGATGCTCGATGATAGCTTGATAGTGAATGTATTCAAGGCCTTGAGAGGGGGGTGGGTGCTCTCTATATTTTCTTACGCAAAGTTCCTGAAACTTCACACTTGCGGAGAATAATAACAATGCCTCAAGACACTGCAGCCTGTCAGCGCGACTATAGCCTGACCGGCCCCGAAGCTGCCCGTGCAGCGGAAAAAGGCCTGGTATCTGCCGAGTGGTACCAGTCGCCCATCTCTCGTCAACGCATGAAACAATTGATGCAGCGCCGCGACGGCCCGGCCTTGCTCGACACTGCAATCTGGTTGCTGGCGCTGCTGGTCAGCGGTTTTGGCGGCTACTGGTTCTGGGGTTCCTGGGCATGTGTGCCGTTCTTCCTGGCTTACGGCGTTCTTTACGCCACAGCCTCCAACCCGCGCTGGCACGAGACTGGCCACGGCACCGCGTTCAAGACCCGGTGGATGAATGACGGGTTGTACCAGGTGGCCAGTTTCATGTGCATGTTCGAGCCACATGTATGGCGCTGGAGCCATGCGCGGCATCATACCGACACTATCGTGGTAGGTCGCGACCCGGAAATTGTCGAGCCACGGCCGCCGAGCCTTGTGATGATGTTCCTGAACCTGTTTCAGATTCCCTTGCTGATCAAAACAATGGGCGGCGTGTGCCGACATGCTTTTGCGCATATGAGCGAGCAAGAGAAGGATTTCATCCCGGTGTCCGAATGGTCCAGAGTGTTTCTGGCCGCGCGTATCTGGCTCGCCATCTATGCCGGAGTGGTTGCTGTGGCACTGTATCTGCAGAGCTGGTTACCCCTCATGTACGTCGGTTTGCCCATGCTTTATGGCGGCTGGCTGTCTTACCTGTTCGGCCTTACTCAACATGTGGGGCTGGCTGAAGACGTGCTCGATCATCGCAGCAACTGCCGCACTATCTACATGAACCGCGTGCTGCGCTTTCTGTACATGAACATGAACTATCACCTTGAGCACCATATGTACCCGATGGTGCCGTATCACGCGTTGGCGCAACTTCATGAAGAGATCCGCCACGACTGTCCGCCGCCTTATGCCAGCCTCGGCGAAGCCTTCAAGGAAATTATTCCAACCCTCCTGAGGCAGCGCCGCGACCCGACCTACTTCATCAAGCGCCAGGTGTCACATGCTTCAGCGCCTGCCACCGCCGCACGTCCCCAGCCTGAAGCGACCTCCGGCTGACACTTTCCGGTTGTTCCCGAACGAGAGAGAAAAACCATGAACAATCAATGGATTGATGTATGCGCCGTGGGCGAAATTGATGAAGAAGACGTCATGCGCTTCGATCACGGCCCGCATACCTATGCCGTATACCGTTCCGCCGACAACGAATTTTTCGCCACGGCGGGCCTGTGCACCCACGAAAAGATTCACCTCGCCGACGGGTTGGTAATAGATCACGTCATCGAATGCCCTAAACATAACGGCCGCTTCGACTATCGCAATGGCAAAGCCCTGGGAGCACCCGTGTGCGTCAATCTCAAGACCTTTGCCGTACGGGTCGAAGCCGGGCGGGTTTTGCTTGCGGTCAGTGACTGAAAATCAGGAGTGCATGCCATGAATGCTCCATTGATTATCGTTGGCGCGGGTCATGCAGGTGGCCGTGCAGCGCTGACCTTGCGCGATCAGGGTTACGCCGGCCGACTGATACTGATCGGCTCCGAGCCGCACGTGCCGTATGAGCGTCCACCTTTGTCCAAGGGCGTACTGCGAGGCTCCGTGGACCTGGCCGGTTGCAGCCTGTGTGCGGACACGCGCCTCACTGAGCTGGGTATCGAGCATCTGACCGACAATCCGGTAAAGAGCCTCGACCCGCAGGGTTATCGCCTGCAGTTGGCTGACGGCGATGAGTTGCCTTACAGCCGATTGCTGTTGGCGACCGGGGGCAGGGCGCGTTGCCTGGCACAGATCCCCAGGCACCTGAGCAATGTTTTCTACCTGCGCACCCACGATGAAGCATTGGCGTTGCGGGGTGCCTTGATCCACGGTTCACGCCTGGTGATCATCGGTGCCGGGTTCATTGGCCTTGAAGTTGCGGCGACGGCGCGGGCTCTAGGCTGCCAGGTGACGTTGCTCGAAGCAGGCCCTCGTCTGGCCGGGCGCGTCTTGCCTGAAGAAGTGTCCCGGGCATTGCTGGATTTGCATCGGCAGCACGGCGTCGATGTACAACTCAATGTCGTGCTTGAAGGCGTGCAAGGCAATGAGCGCGCCGAGTCAGTGCTGCTGGTCGACGGCCGGAGTGTGCTTTGTGACGCAGTGGTTGTCGGCGTTGGCATGCAGCCGAACATCGAGCTTGCAGTAGCGGCTGGCCTTGCCGTGGGGCAAGGGATTCGTGTCGACGATCGACTGCGCACCAGCGCCCCGGACATCTTCGCCGCCGGTGATGTGTGTGAGTATCGCCTGCACCCGGAGGGGGTATATCAGCGGCAGGAGACCTGGCGCAACGCCGAAGCGCAGGGGCGCCACAGCGCATTGAATATGCTGGGGTACGATCTTCCGTTCCAGGAGGTGCCCGGCTTCTGGTCCGATCAGTACGACTGGAGCGTGCAGACAGTCGGTGTAACCACGCAGCCCCTGCCTTCAGCCAGCCGCGCATTGGCCTGCGGTGGGCGGTTGCTGTTCTACCTGGATGCGCAACAACGACTGCAGGGGGCCTGTGGCCTGGCGCTGGGCAACAGCGTTGCCAAAGATATCAAGCTGTGTGAGCGCCTGATCGTTGCCCGAACTCCGCTGAGCGTCACCATGCTCAACGACCCCGAGTGTTCGCTCAAACAACTGCTGAGGCTCTGACATGGACACATTTCTGGTATTTCAGTCGCTATGGGCCATGCAGGACCATCGTGGCCAGTGTGACGTTCCCATCGAGGCGCAACTGGACAGAATTGCCGCCGCCGGCTTTGACGGGATCACCGACCATTACTGGCATGCCCCCGATGTCATGCGGCTGCATGCCGCCGCAGAGGCCCGTGGCTTACAGATTGAAGGCCAGCTATTCCCACAGACAGTAGCCGATCTGGACAGGGCGCTTGAAGTTGCTTGCCGCTACGGTTGTCACCACCTGACTCTGCAGGCCGATGCACGTCCGCGGACGCTGGCCCAGGCGATCACGTTGATCGAGGGCTGGCAGCGTCTGGCCGAGCAGGTGGACTTTCCGGTTCTGCTGGAAACTCACCGTTACCGCCTTACCAGTGATCTGTTGTTTACCCTCGACGTGCTGGCGCAGATGCCGGACCTCAAACTGTTGGCTGATTTGTCCCACTACGTGGTAGGTCGGGAGTTGCCCGAGTCGGCGACGGCCGAGGACGACGAGCACATTCACAGCATCTTGCGCCATAGTTGGGGCTTTCACGGCCGTATAGCCAATAGTGAACAAGTGCAGGTGCCTTTGAGCTTTGCACAACACCGCCCCTGGCTTGAGCGGTTTTCAGCCTGGTGGCGTTACGGTATTGAAGATTGGCTGGCTCGACCGAATAAACCAGCCAGCCTGTCTTTCACGTGCGAGCTGGGCCCACCCCCGTATGCAATCACAGGGAGTGACGGGCGCGAAATTTCAGATCGCTGGAGCGAGGCACTGTTACTCAAGGATCTGATTCGCGGAATCTGGAATGATTGCCGTTCAAGGGTCTGACGGGTTCAGCCCACTTGATGCGAATGGTGAACTCTTCAAAAGCATACCGATGTGTACATTTTAGGTTGACGACCCATCGCCAACGGTTTAAAACTATACACGCCGGTACAGTTTTGGTGGTCTCGCAGTTCATTGCAGACTGACACATATCCAGAACAGTCCGGCAGCGCCTCGCAGAGCAGTCTGATGATGATCGATTAAATGCCGTGCAACGCGGTACGTCGCGATCATGGATGGCCCTGCATCAGGCAAGAGAGTGCTCCGAGATACAGTGCCCCTGGAAAACGTGCTTCTGGATAAACAGTCCCGGGATATTACCAGTGCCCTTCAAAGGTACTGCCCGTGACGGTGCGTGCCTGATAGTAGTCGGGCTCGGGGATTGATGGTGAGTGCTTGAATTTCAATAACCTGATCACGCTGGAGAGTTCTGCATGCACTACGTTAAAAACATGAAGTTGGCCGGGCTGTTGTTATTGGTTTTTCTGGTCACGGGGTGTGCCAGTCACGAGCCGTCGCCTTATTCAGGAATCGAGTCATCACTTGAAATGCGGCCCAACAAACAGGACATCTCGGGTCGTATTCCCTTCAAGTACTCGACGTCAGTCAACTGGAACCAATACGATAAAGTAATGCTTGAACCTGTGGTGATCTACTCGGGAGCGGATGCGCAATTTTCAGACCTGGAGCGCAACGAAAAGACCGTCCTGGCCAACGACATGACAGTCAGCTTCTCTGAAGCCCTGGGCAAGCATTTCCGGTTCACCGACACACCTTCACGCGGGACAATGCGCATTCGCCTCACCCTGACCGGGGCCGAGACCACTGTTACCGGGCTGTCTACATTCTCCCGATTCGATATCGGCATGGGGTCATATAACCTCGTTCAGGCTTCCAGAGACCGTGAAGGTACGTTTACCGGGTCCGTCAGCTATGCCGTCGAGATCTACGATGCGTCCACTTCGCAGCTTCTGGAGTCCTATGTCACTCGGCAATATCCAAAGGTTTATGACATAAGCTCGACCTTCGGGCGTTTGTCGGCGGCGCAGGCGGGTATTTCCAGAGGCGCGGATGAGCTGATTGAGTTGTTGCTCTCAAAGTAAAGCAGCCTTGGGAAGCCCGGCCTGATAATCGGGTCTTCCTGTCAGTCAGACACCTGAGAAGTGAAAATGCTATTTTTGAATAATAAAATAAATATAAATCAAAAATAATAATATTAGCTTATGACCAAATAGAATTATATTTTCGAAATTGATTCCGTTATGTTTGGTTTCAACAGCCTACCCCTTACCTCGGATGGTACCAATCGTTATCAGGATTCTGCGCATCAGGCCGCCGTCGAGTGTGCCATGACCGAGGGATAAACCAGTCCCCTCAAGCAGAATCGTTGGAAGGGAGTTCAACGTATGTTGCCTGTTCAATCCTGCCACTGGCTTTATTCCTCTCGCCCTGCTGTTGACAGGCGCTGCGCGTCACTTCTGCCGCCAACCGGCTTCTCACCCCACCGCTAGCTCATTGCGCAGGTTTTACCTGCACAGCCTGAAACGTGCGTACCGCGCTGTCCCGACGACAGCAGGAGCGCCCGACTTTGCGATTTGCATGCACGGCTTCAATGACGGCCATGTCTGGAGTGAATATGAAGCAAGCTTTACACCGTGCCCGAGCCTCGACTGCCGTGCTGGGCTACTGCCCGCTGGCGTTGGCGATAGGGAGCGTTTTGCTGTCAGGGACGATTCAGGCCGAGGAAAAAACCTCCGAGGATGAGCGTCGCACCTTGTCCACCGTGGTAGTTACCGGTAATCGCGGTGCCGAGCAGCGCACCGTGACCAGCAGCCCGGTGCCGATCGATGTGGTCAGTGCCAAACAATTACAGAGTACTGGCAAGCCCGGCCTGATGGAGGCATTGAGCGCGGTCATCCCATCTCTGACACTGCCGGAAAAAACCGGTTGGGACGCCAGCGGCATTGCCCGTGCGCCCAACTTGCGTGGTTTAAGTGCCGCCGAGGTGCTGGTGTTGGTCAATGGCAAACGCCGCCATACCAGCGCGACTCTTAATATCAACGGCATCAACACCGGCGCTGCGCCGGCAGACCTCGATCTGATCCCGATCAGCGCCATTGATCATGTAGAAGTGCTGCGTGACGGTGCCGCGGCTCAATATGGCTCCGATGCCATTGCCGGGGTGATTAACGTCATCCTCAAGGCCGACACCAGCGGCACCTCGGTGACCAACGCCGGGCTCGGTTATGACGGCAAGAAGCAGACCGTGCAGCAAAGCCTCAATAAAGGCTTCGAGATTGGCGACGGCGGTATCGTGCAACTGGCGCTGGACGCCCGCAGCCAGAATGACGACAACAAGGCCAGCGCCAATGGCTACACCTACGAACAAGCCTACGACCTGGCGGGCAAGTCCACGTACGGCGGTTACGGCACGCCGAAGACCAATCTGCTGACCCTGGGTTACAACGCCGAGCTGCCGATCGATGACAGTTTCAGTCTGTATTCCTTCACCACCTATTCGCGTCGCAAGGCCGAGCAGGGGCAGAATTTTCGCCTGCCGACCATTACCAATACGATCACCACCGGGCCCAATGGTTATCCGGCGGGATACACACCGACCTGGTACATCGACGAAGACGATTTTCAGGCTGCGTTTGGTGGCAAAGGCACGCTTGGTGAATGGGACTGGGATCTGTCCAGCACTTACGGGCGCAACGAGGCGGAGCAGGGCACCACGCATAACCAGAACCCGTCGCTGGGTGAGGCCACGCCCAACAGCTTCACATCAGGAACGTGGATTTCCACCGAGCTGACCACCAATCTGGACTTCAAGCGCGGCTTTGACATCGGCCTGCAAAAGCCCCTCGACGTGTCCTACGGCCTTGAACATCGACGCGACACCTATGAGGTGCAGGCGGGCGACTATGAATCCTATGCCAACGGTGGTTACTGCGTCGCACCCGGCAACTGTGCATCGTCAGGTGCGCAGGTCACCAACGGCATTTCGCCGGATGAAGAAAGCAGCGCCTCGCGCAACAGTGTCGCCAGTTATGTCGACGTAGGCTTCAACCCTGTGCCTGACTGGTATGTCGGCAGCGCACTGCGCTATGAACATTACAACCAAGGTGCGGGCGCGACCCGCAGTGGCAAGTTGACCACACGCTACGACTTCACCCCGCAGTTCGCCGTTCGCGCCACCGTCAGCAATGGCTTTCGTGCGCCATCCCTGGCCAACAGTCTGTTCAGTGCACGTTCGACCACTTACGGCGTGGTGGACGGCGTGTACCAGTCGATCAATTACGGCGTATTGCCCACCGGCTCGGGTGCCGCCAGAGCGTTGGGTGCCGAGGACCTCAAGCCGGAGCGCTCCACCAATTTCAGCCTCGGTTTCACCCTGACGCCTACCGATCAGTTGACCCTGACCGCCGATGCCTACGTGATCAATCTGCGTGACCGCATCACTCTGACCGGCACCCTGCTGGGTGATGAGGTCACTCAGGTGCTGCTCAACAACGGCATCGATTCGACGTCGGGCGGCCAGTATTTCATCAACGGTGCCGACACCCGCACCAAGGGGCTGGATCTGGTCAGCAACTACCGTCAGGACCTTGGGCAGTACGGGTCAGTGAAGTGGACAGCGGCGTTCAACTGGAACCAGACAAAGATCCTTAGCTACAAGGAATCCACCTCTATCCTCGGTACGTCCTATGAGCTGATGGACCGCGAGGCCCGCAATCTTATTACTGGCGTGCAGCCGCGTACCAAACTGATTCTGGGCGGCGACTGGAGCATCGAGCGCTTCAACCTGAACCTGGCGCTGACCCGTTACGGTTCCTACAAAGAGGTCAATTCCTCAGCCAATCGCGATCTGGATCGGGTGTACAGCGCCAAGTGGATCACCGATCTGGACCTCGGCTACAACCTCAGCAAAAACCTCAACGTTGCCATCGGCGCAAAGAACCTGTTCGACATCTATCCAAGGAAACAGGGGGTTCCCAGCAGCACCATGGTCAGCAGTTACGGCACCTATTCGCCCTACGGTTTTACCGGCGGTTACTACTACACCCGGCTGACTTACGCCTTTTAAGGCCAGCACCTGAAAACCCCCATTGAGTGCGAGGAACAAGCATGCCCACTGTCGCCAAACCCTATGACTTCATCGACGAAACCAGCCGTTACCCGCTGCGCCAGAGCCGGGTAGCACAACCACCGATCAAGGCGTTGCAAGTAGTACCCGCCCGGCATCCCGGTCGCTGGGTGGGGTCGATATTCGCCGCACTGGTGCTGGTCGCCATCGTGCATTCGCTGGCGACCAATCCGCGCTGGGAGTGGGGCGTGTTCGGGCAATGGTTCTTCTCGCCGTCAGTGCTGCGCGGCCTGGCCCAGACGTTGCTGCTGACACTGCTCAGCACCGTGTTCAGCATCATTCTCGGCACGGCGCTGGCGCTGGCACGCCTGTCCGGCTCACCGCTGCTGGCTGCGCTGGCCTGGGGCTACATCTGGTTTTTTCGCTCGATGCCGGCGCTGCTGGTGTTGATCATTCTCTACAACTTCGCCTACCTGTACGACCACATCGTACTGGGTGTGCCGTTTACCGATCTGGTCTTCGCCGAATGGTCAACGGTCGACGTGCTCAGTCAATTCACCGTGGCGGTCCTGGGCTTGAGCCTGATGCAGGCGGCGTATACCGCAGAAATCATTCGTGGCGGGCTGATCGGTGTCGATGCTGGCCAGCATGAAGCCGCCGCAGCCCTGGGCTTGCCGGCTTCGCGTCGGGTTTTCCGCATCATTCTGCCCCAGGCACTGCGCTCGATCCTGCCTTCGGGCTTCAACGAAATCATCGGCCTGGTCAAAGGCACTTCCATTGTTTACGTGCTGGCCTTGCCAGAGCTGTTTTACACCGTGCAGGTCATCTACAACCGTACCCAGGCGGTGATTCCGCTGCTGATTGTTGCCACCGTCTGGTACCTGATCATTACCACGCTGTTGACCAGCGCGCAGTACTACGTCGAGCGACACTTTGCTCGTGGCACGGCGCGTGTTTTGCCGCCCACGCCCTTGCAGCGAGTGCGCGGCTGGTTGAAGGAGAAGCATCATGAGTGAAGCCTCTGCACCCGTGCGCGCAGGGCGCATTCAGATCCAGGGCGTGGGCAAACGCTTTGGCAGCCAGCAGGTGCTCAAGGACATTGACCTGAGCATTGAACCGGGCAAGGTCACGGTGATTCTCGGGCCGTCCGGCTCGGGCAAGTCCACGCTGTTGCGCACCATCAACCACCTGGAAAAGATCGATAGCGGTTACATCACCATCGACGGCGACTACGTTGGTTATCGGCGTAAGGGTGATCTGCTCTATGAGCTCAAGGAGCGCGAAATCCTCAAGCGGCGCATCGAGGTCGGCTTCGTATTTCAGAATTTCAACCTGTTCCCGCACCTCACTGCCTGGGAAAACATTGCTGAAGCACCGTTGGCCCATAAACGCTGGAGCAAGGCCGAGGCGCAGGCAAGAGCAGGTGAATTGCTGGC
Organism: Pseudomonas sp. ICMP 3272; assembly: GCF_001466905.1. NCBI lineage: Bacteria > Pseudomonadati > Pseudomonadota > Gammaproteobacteria > Pseudomonadales > Pseudomonadaceae > Pseudomonas > Pseudomonas sp. ICMP 3272. The sequence continues at coordinate 29,972 of NZ_LKEK01000042.1, read as the reverse complement.
CAGGGTTGGCCTGGCAGACAAGGTGGACGCTTACCCACGCCAGCTTTCCGGGGGCCAGCAACAGCGCGTCGCCATTGCCCGTGCGTTGGCGCTGGACCCCAAGGTGCTGCTGTTTGATGAACCTACCTCAGCCCTCGACCCCGAGCTGGTCGGCGAGGTGCTGGATGTCATCAAAGGGCTCACGCAACTGGGGGTCACGCTGGTGGTAGTGACCCACGAGATCGGTTTTGCCCGGGAAGTGGCGGATCACGTGGTGTTTCTGTGCGATGGCCAGTTGATTGAGCAAGGGCCGCCGGAACAGGTTTTCCACCATCCCCGACACCCTCGCACCGCTGCCTTTCTCGGCAAGGTGCTGTGAATTTCCCGCTTTCAAGGAGTGATTGCTGATGCTAGTGAATACCGCCCGCGTAGCCCTGCTGACGATAGCCGTCAGCGTGGCGCAAAGTGCTTTTGCTTCCACCGCGCAACCGGTCGACCTCAGTCCTGACCGGCAACGCATTCATGTACCGCGTAACGAAGCGGCCATTGCGCAGATCCCGGCGGGCTTCAAGTTTGCCCAGCCAGGCAAGTTCACCGTGGCCGTCTCCGGTGTGGCGGGGCCGCCCCTGGCGCTGCTGGCCAATGATGACAAGACCACCATCGGCAGCGAGGCCGACACCGCGCAACTGGTGGCGGACAGCCTGGGCCTGCAATTGAACGTGGTGCAGACCAGTTGGGAGGACTGGCCGCTGGGCGTCAGTTCGGGCAAATACGACGCAGTCATCAGTAACGTCACTGTGACCGAAGCGCGCAAGAAACGCTTCGATTTCGCCACCTACCGCCAGGATGTCCTGGGCTTCTATGTCAAGACCAACAGCAAAATCAGCGAGATAAAACAGGCGTCGGACATCGCGGGGCTGAAGATCATCGTCGGCTCCGGCACCAATCAGGAAAAGGTCCTGTTGGCGTGGAACGAGGCTAACGAAAAGGCTGGTATCAAGCCTGCGCTGTTGCAGTATTTCGATGATCAGGCGGCTGCGCAGCTTGCCATTCAGTCGGGGCGCAGTGATGCGCTGTTCGGGCCCAATTCGGTGTATGCCTACTCGGCCGCCATCACCGGAGGCATCAAGCGGGTCGGCACGGTTAACGGCGGCTGGCCACTGCAGGCTGATATCGCCGTGACCACGCGCAAGGACAACGGTCTGGTCAAACCGATTCATACCGCCCTTGAAGGCGCGATTGCCGGCGGGCAGTACGAGCAAGTGTTGCAGCGCTGGGGCCTGGATGTGGAGCGCGTCGACAAGTCGCTGATCAACCCGCCCGGCTTACCGGATTGAGGCCTTCAAGGGAGCAAATGACATGGGACTGACACGACGTGAAGCACTTTCCAGCATTGCTGCGGTAGGTGGCGAAAAAGCCGTCAAGGACGCGCTTGCGGTACTGGGGCTGGGGCCTTCATCACACCGGCGGCCAAAACCTCTGAAACTCGGAAGCGGGCTGGGGCAGGGCACTCGCGTACTGGTGCTGGGTGCCGGAATCGCCGGGCTGGTGACTGCGTTGGAATTGACGCGGGCAGGGTTTACTGTGCAAGTGCTGGAGGCCCGTGATCGAGTGGGCGGCCGCAACTGGACGTTGCGCAGCGGCGATCAGGTGGACTACAAGGACGGTCGCACGCAGACCGTGGGCTTTGATCCCGGGCTGTATTTCAATGCCGGGCCAGCGCGGATTCCCAGCCAGCACCGCACGCTGCTCGACTATTGCAGCGAGTTGGGAGTGCCGCTTGAAGTGCTGGTCAATAGCAGTCATGGCGCTCAGGTCCGCCCGGACCTGCAACAGCCCGCGTTCACTGTCGGCCAGGCTATCAACGACGCCCGTGGCCACCTCTCGGGTCTACTGGCCACGGCGGTGCAGCGCGATGCTCTGGACGATGTGTTGAGCGGCGAAGAGCGTCAGCGCCTGTTAGCGTTTTTGCAGGTGTATGGCGACCTCTCGCAGGAACTGGCTTATGAGGGCAGCCTGCGTTCCGGACATCAGGAGTCGCTCTCGCATCCGGGGGCATTGCCGACCAGTGCGCAGCCGGTAGAGCTGGAGCGCCTGCTGCATCCCGAGCTGTGGGGCGCGCTGCTGCACACTGAGTTTCCCGAGTTCTCGGCGACCATGTTTCAGCCGGTCGGCGGTATGGACCGCATCACCGACGCCTTTTACCAGCGCCTCACCGAACAGGTGCAACTGGGCGCGCAGGTGCGCCAGATTCGTCAACTGGAAGACGGTGTGGCGGTCACCTATCACGACAGACACAGCGGCCGCGAACAGGTAGTACGCGCCGATTATCTGGTCTCGACCCTGCCGTTGCCGTTGCTGGCCAGGCTGGATACCGACTTCAGTAATCCGGTAAAGGCCGCTTTGCTGAGCACCCGCAACGATCAGGCGACCAAGGTGGCGTGGCAATCCCCGCGCTTCTGGGAAACCGATTACCGCACCTATGGCGGGTTGTCCTGGATCGACCATCCGGCGCGCCTGCTGTGGTACCCGAGCAATGACTTGAACACCCGCGATGGCCTGCTCGTCGCCGGTTACGTGACCGGGGAGGGTGCCGACGTGTTCGGCGCGAAACCGTTCGAGGCGCAATACGCAGCCTCCAGAGAGGCGGTCGAACTGCTGCATCCCGGTTACTCGCATCACTTGCGTAACCCCTTGGCCGTGTCCTGGGAGCAGATTCCTTACAGCGAAGGCCCGTGGCTGCAACGCGAACATTTCCCGGCCGACGCCAGCGCCTTGCTGGATGAACCTCATGGCCGGGTTTACTTCGCTGGCGACGGGCTGGTGCAGAGCGGCGTGGGTATCTGGCAGGAATCGGCCGCCAATTCGGCGCGCCATGTGGTCGGGCAACTGGCCGAGCGGGTCATCCAGCAACGGCAGACCGCGGCCCTCGCGGCGTCGTGAGCCTTCATTGCAGCATCAACATCTATTGGGGAGAGACACCATGAGCGACAGCATTCAACGTACCAGCGTCGGCGATTTTCCAATCTCGCAAACCGTGACCGTGCCTGCCTCGGCCAGCCTGGTGTTCATCAGCGGCACTTTGCCCGACCTTGCCGACCCACACGCTCCGGCGGGCACGCCTGCCGCCTATGGCAACACTGAAGTGCAAAGCGTTTCGGTGTTCAGCAAACTGCGCAATATCCTCCGGCAACAGGATCTTGACCTGGGCGATATCGTGCAGTTACGAGTGTTTCTGGTGGGGGCCGAGGAAACCGGCGGCAAGCTTGATTTTGCGGGCCTGCAGGCCGGTTACACGCAGTTTTTCGGCACCCCCGAGCAACCCTTGAAACCTGCGCGCACCGCTTTGCAGGTAGTGGCGCTGCCATTGCCCGGTGCGCTGATCGAGGTCGAAGCCATCGCGGCCAGACCTGCTTGATCCAGTGCCGTCAGTTGCTCGACTATCGCCGTGCGGCCCGGGTACTGACGTCCACCCACACCGCCAGCACCAGGATGCCGCCCTTGACGATCATCTGCCAGTAACTGTCGACGTCGAGCATGGACATGCCGTTATCGAGACTGGTGATGACCAGCGCGCCAAGCAGGGCACCGTAGACAGTGCCCGAGCCGCCGCGCATGGAGGTGCCGCCGATAAAGCAGGCGGCAATGGCGTCCAGTTCACCCATGTTGCCGGCCGAGGGCGAGCCTGCAGCCAGGCGTGCGGTATTGACCAGCCCGGCGAAGGCACACATGACGCCCATGATGCCGAAGATCCACAGTTTTACGGCCTGTACGTTGATGCCGGATAACCGCGTGGCTTCCATGTTGCTGCCCACCGCATAGACGCGACGTCCGAAAACCGTCTGGCTGGTGACATAACTGAACACACCGAGCAGGACCAGCAACAGCAACACCGGAACGGGGATTCCGTCGTAGCTGTTGAGCACATAGACAAACCCGCCCAACACAGCGCCGATCAATACCACGCGTAACACATCACGAATCATCGAGTGTGCCGCCAGCCCGTGCAGTGCTCTGTTGCGCCGTTGTTTCCAGGTCAGAAACAACGTCAGCGCCAGCAACAGTACGCCAAGCCCTGTGCCGACAGAGTGCGGTAAATACCCTTGGCCAACGTAGACCAGCGAAGGCGATACCGGGGCGATGGTCGTACCACCGGTGATCCCCAGCAGAATGCCGCGAAAGGCCAACATACCGCCCAGCCCGACAATAAAGGAGGGAATGCGCAGGTAGGCCGTCATGTAGCCGTTGGCCAGGCCAATCATCAGCCCGCATAGCGCAACCACGCTCAGGTTTGCCAGCAGCGGCACGTGGTAGACCACATCGAGAATCGCCGCCAGGCCACCGAGCAGGCCCAGCAATGAACCCACCGACAGGTCGATCTCGCCACTGATGATCACCAGCACCATGCCACACGCCAGAATGCCGGTGATGGACATCTGCCGCAGCAGGTTGGAAAGGTTGCGCGGGGTCAGAAACCCGCCGTCGGTCTGCCAACTGAAGAACAGCCAGATAACCGCGATGGCAATCACCAGCGCAAGCATTTTGTAGCGGGTGAAGAACTGTTTGACCTGGTTCATCTATGCGGTCTTCCGGGCATTATTGTCAGGGGCATCGGGGTGGCTGAGCGCAGCGGCGAGCACCTGTTCCTGAGTGAGTTCATGGTTGATGAAGTCGCCGCGCAACTGGCCTTCGCCAATTACCAGCACACGGTCGGACACGCCCAGCACTTCGGCCAGCTCCGAAGAGACCATGATGATCGATACACCTTCGGCCGCCAGCGCGCCCATCAGCTTGTAGATCTCGTACTTGGCACCTACATCGACGCCGCGGGTGGGCTCGTCGAGGATCAGCACGCGCGGTCGGGTCAAAAGCATTTTCGCCAGAACGGCTTTCTGCTGGTTGCCACCAGACAGGCTGGTGATCGGCAGGAACGGGCTGGCTGTCTTGAGGTGCATGCGCGAGATTTCCCGGTCGATGCTGCCCAGCTCGGCTTCGGCGTCGATGCGGGTCATTTTCGAGTAGCTGTCGAGGACCGCGAGGGTGATGTTCTGACCAACGCCCAGGTCCGGAATAATGCCCTGACGCTTGCGGTCTTCGGGAACCATGCACAAGCCCGCGCGGATTGATTTGAGCGGCGTGCGTGTGTCGACAGGCTGGCCGTCCAGCCACACTTCACCGGTATATCGGCCCGGGTAGGCACCGAACAGCGCGGACACCAGTTCGGTGCGACCTGCGCCGACCAGCCCGGCAATGCCGAGAATTTCCCCGCGCTTGAGAGCAAACGAAATGTCGTCGACCCGTTTGCGTCCGGGGTTATCGACGTCGTAACAGGTAACATTCCGCGCCTCGAAAATCACCTCGCCGATCTCATGGGGTTCGGTGGGGTAAAGGTTGCTCATTTCGCGACCGACCATCTGGGTGATGATCTTCGGGATGTCCATGCCCGACATGGCGGTGGTGGCGATATGCTTTCCATCACGGATCACTGAAATGGTGTCGCACACGGCCGCCACTTCATCGAGTTTGTGCGAAATGTACACGCACGCCACGCCCTTGGCTTTCAGGTCACGAATGATGTCCAGCAGCACCTCGATTTCCGAGCGTGTCAGGGCAGAGGACGGCTCGTCGAGGATCAACAGACGAGCTTTCTTGTTCAGTGCCTTGGCGATTTCCACCAGTTGCTGGTAACCGCCGCCGTACTGGGAAACCGGCAGTGCCACGTTCATGTCTGGCACTTTGAGCTCACGCATCAACACTTCGGCGCGATGGATCATGGCCGGGTAGTTCATGCGCCCACCCGGGAGCGTCAGTTCATGACCCATGAAGATGTTTTCGGCCACCGACAGGTCAGGCACCAGCGTGAGTTCCTGATGAATGATGACGATACCGGCTTCTTCCGTTTCGCTGATTGACTGCGCCTTGAGGGGGTTACCATCCCAGAGGATCTCGCCGTCCCAGGTGCCGTAGGGGTAAACCGCTGACAGCACCTTCATCAGCGTGGACTTGCCCGCGCCGTTTTCGCCGCACAGGCCGACGCATTCACCGGGCCGGACCTTGATGTCAATGCCGTTCAGGGCTTTGACGCCGTCAAAGGTTTTGACGATGCCGTTCATTTGCAACAGATAGTCGGACATGGCACAGGCTCACACGGGGATCCAAGGGCGTGCCTGAGCCTGCGCAGCCGTTCTGCACAGGCCCAGGCTTTCTATCGACTGATTATCGATAGCTCACTGGCCGCCCATCTGCGCCTTGGTGTAGAACCCGTCTTTCTCCAGCAGGTCGATGTTGTCCTTGGTCAACGGTGTCGGGGTCAGCAGGATGGTGTCGACTTTCTTGCTGCCATTGTCGTACTGCGCGGTAAAGGCAGGCTTCTCGTTGCGCACCAGTTGCACCGACAGTTTGGCGGCTTCGCTGGCAATCAGCTTCAGCGGCTTGTAGACGGTCATGGTCTGGGTGCCATCAATGACCCGCTTGACCGCCGCCAGGTCCGCATCCTGCCCCGAAATGGGCACTTTGCCGGCCAGTTTCTGTGCGGCCAGTGCCTGAATTGCGCCCCCGGCGGTGGCGTCGTTGGACGCGACGATGCCATCGATCTTGTTGTTATTTCGGGTCAGGGCATTTTCAACAATGCTCAGGGCTTCAGTGGGGTTCCATTCCTTCACCCACTGTTGGCCGACGATTTTGATATCGCCCTTGTCGATGGCTGGCTGCAGCACCTTCATCTGACCTTCGCGCAGAATCTTGGCGTTGTTGTCAGTGGGGGCTCCGCCCAGCAAAAAGTAGTTGCCCTTGGGCGCTGCTTTCAGTACGCCGCCGGCCTGCATTTCGCCGACCTTTTCGTTATCGAAGGAGATGTAAGCGTCGATGTCGGCGTTGAGGATCAGCCGGTCATAAGACACCACTTTGATCCCGGCCTTCTTGGCTTCGGCAACGGCGTTGGTCAGCACGGTGGCGTTGAACGGCACGATGACAAGCACATCGACGCCGCGAGAGATGAGGTTTTCGATCTGCGATATCTGTTTCTGCTCGTTGGCATCCGCCGACTGTACGTAGACCTTGGCGTCCAGTTTCTCCGCTGCCGCAACGAAGTAATCACGGTCGCGTGACCAGCGTTCCAGACGCAGGTCATCAATGGAAAAACCGATTTTCGGGTGGGCGGAGTCGGCCATGACCGGCAGGGACAGCAAGGCCAGAGCGCTGGCAAGCAGCGTGCGTTTCAGGGTGTTCATAGGGTGCGTCCTTTTATTGTTGTTCGAAAGACACTTCATGATGTGCAGCGTAATGCCGGTGCAACTGTAGAACGTTGTCGGACGCCGCGGGCACAGATTTGTCGTGAGAATGTCACTGCGGCGTCCGTTCAGCCTTGCTTCAGGAGTAGATAAAGCGGTTGACCACTCCTTCAAGCAATTCCTGCCGACCGCTGACGGCTTGTGGGTTGAGGTCGTTGGCGAACGCATGCTCGGCCAGCGAAGCGAGACTGAAACCTCCGCTCAGTACGGATTGGCCAAACGGCTGCTGCCAGCCTGCGTAGCGCTGGTCCTTGAACTGCTGAAGCTTATCGTTTTGCACCATGGCCGCTGCGCGCTCCAGCGCCAGGGCGAGCACATCCATGGCGGCAACGTGGCCGTGGAACAGGTCGACTTCGTCGAGGCTCTGACGACGGACCTTGGAATCGAAATTGTAGCCGCCATTGGTGAAACCACCGGCCTTGAGAATCTCGTAGGTGGCGAGGGTCATCTCCTCGACGCTGTTGGGGAACTGGTCAGTGTCCCAGCCGTTCTGCGGGTCGCCGCGGTTGGCATCGATGCTGCCAAAGATCCCCAGCGAGACTGCTGTGGCAATTTCGTGGTGGAAGCTGTGTCCGGCCAGGGTCGCGTGGTTGGCTTCGATGTTGACCTTGATCTCTTTTTCCAGACCGTACTGCTGCAGAAAACCGAACACCGTAGCACTGTCGTAATCGTACTGATGCTTGGTGGGCTCCTGCGGCTTGGGCTCGATCAGCAAGTCGCCTTTGAAGCCAATCTTGTGTTTGTGCTCGACCACCATACGCATGAAGCGGCCCAACTGTTCGCGCTCCTGCCTGAGGTCCGTGTTGAGCAGGGTTTCGTAGCCTTCACGACCGCCCCACAGGACGTAGTTGGCCCCCTTGAGTCGCTGGGTGGCGTTCATGGCACTGAACACCTGAGTCGCGGCGTAGGCAAATACTTCAGGGTCCGGATTGCTGGCGGCCCCTGCGGCAAAGCGCGGGTTGCTGAAACAGTTAGCGGTGCCCCACAGCAGCTTGATCCCGGTTTGTTCCTGATGACGTTCCAGCTGATCAATCATCTGCGCGAAGTTGTTGCGATACTCCTTGAGCGAGCTGCCTTCCGGTGCCACGTCGGTGTCATGGAAGCTGTAGTAGTCGATGCCGAGTTTGGAGAAAAACTCGAAAGCTGCTTCAGCCTTGCCGATAGCCAGCTCCAGCGGGTCCCCGGAACCTTGCCATGGACGCTTGAAAGTGCCGACACCAAACATGTCGGCGCCCGGCCAGACGAACGTGTGCCAGTAACAGGCCGCCATGCGCAAATGCTCGCGCATGGGTTTGCCGAGAATCAGTTTGTCGGCATCGTAGTGACGAAAGGCAAGGGGCGAGTCGCTGTCAGGGCCTTCATAGCGAACCTTGTCGACGGCGGGGAAGTACGGCATCTGCGTTTTCCTTATTGTTCTTGGCGATGCCTCGATACTAGCAACGGCCTTGGGCCTGCTGATTATGAAAATCGTCAACGCACAGTGCGATTTTGAGTATTGAGCTTGGTCCTTTACGGGCCTAGTCTGTGTTGAGAGACGTAGTGCTTATCGAATCGATATAAAAATCCGGCATAAAAATAATGAAAACCGTACCCCCCGTTCACCGCATTGCACTGTTGTTCAACGGCAGCAAGATCTATGACCGCGGCATCATCAGCGGCATCGGCAACTACCTAAGCAGTACCCGGGTGTCCTGGGATCTGTTTCTGGAGGAAGATTTTCTCTGTCGCTTGAAAGGCATCGAGCGTTGGCAGGGTGACGGGATCATTGCCGACTTCGACGACCCGCTGATTGGTGAGGCATTGGCCGGCATCAGGCTGCCGGTGGTGGCGGTAGGCGGTTCCTACCAGGATGAGCGCGCCTACCCGAAGGGCATCCCCTATGTCGCGACCGACAACCACGCCTTGATCAAGGCCGCCTACGAGCATTTGATAGTGGCCGGGCTGACCCGCTTTGCCTGCTTCAGTCTGCCTGAGGCTCAGGCCAATCGCTGGGCGCAGGAGCGCGAGCAGGCCTTTCGTCGACTGCTGCAGCGCGACGGCCTGCACGCCGAGGTCTATCGCGGCCTGGGCACCAGTGCACCGCTCTGGGACAGCGCTGTAGAACAGCAGATCGCCTGGCTGCAAAGCCTGCCCAAGCCGATCGGCATCATCGCGGTGACCGACGCCCGCGCCCGTCAGTTGCTACAGGCCTGCCTGACTGCCGGAATTGCTGTGCCCGAACAAGTGGCGCTGATCGGCATCGACAACGATCCGTTGACCAGAACCCTCACGCGGGTGCCGTTGAGCTCGGTGGTTCAAGGCACCGACACCATGGGCCGAACCGCCGCGCGCCTGCTGCACCAGATGCTGCACGGCATGCCGTCTTCGGGCACCCACATTCTGATACCGCCGGACGCTGTCAACGTACAGGCTTCGAGTCTGCATCAACCGTTGGGGGACCCCTATGTGATGCAGGCGTTGCTGTTTATCCGGCAGTACGCGTGCCAGGGTATCAAGACCGCGCAGGTAGCGGCTTATGTGGGCGTTTCGCGCTCGTCGCTGGAGGCGCACTTTCGCCGGGTGCGGGGCTGCAGCGTGCATGACGAGATCCTGCGTTTCAAACTGGCCGCTGCCGCACACGGGTTGCAAAACACTGACTGCGCAATTGCCGACATCGCCCGCGATTGTGGTTTCCGGTCGGCGCAATACCTGCATACGGTCTTTCGCCGGGAATTTGGTTGCACGCCGCGAGAGTACCTGCAAGGTGTCAATGCGGCAGTGCAATGCCCGGTTGCCTGAGAAGGTCAGGCAGCCACGACCCTTATCGTCCAGAAGTCGGTGGACAGATTTTCATCCAGCAGATAGCTGTAGGGCAGGGTGAAGTAGCCTTCCATGCCCCAGCCAGTGCCCCATGAGTTGCGCAGGATGAAATGCTGGTGGGCATCGTTGTAGCCCACTGCCAACACGCAGTGCCCTCCGAGCATTTTTTCGTGAGGGCCCGGCATCGGGGCATGCCCGGTCTGGGCGACTTTCTTGCTTTCAAAGCTTTCGTAGACGGAAAAACCAATGACAAACGGATAGCCTGCCGCCAGGCAGCCTTTCATCTGGTTGAGGTTTTGCGCAACCTTCTGGTAGGACACCGCTTTGTATTTACTAGCGTCCTTGTAACAGGCAGCCGGAGGTTTGACAGCGAACTTTTCAATGTCATAAGGCCACTCTTTTTCAGGGCAATCACCTTGCTCCGCTACACTTTTGATTCCGTGGCGGATCATCGCGCCGCTGTCCGAATCGACGGTATGCTCAATGACCCGTTCGTTGTAATAGATAAACAACCGCGAGGGCTCGAACGCGGGCGTCAGCTTTTGCTTCATGCGATCAAACTGAATCGCTCCGGCAATACCGTTTGCGGTGCAACTGCCCAGTTGGCCCTGGTCGTATACGGGCGGGCAATGGGGGCGCAGATCAACCATGTGTGGGAGCGCCGCCAGCGCCGTTGTGGGGGCCGCATAAAGATGATCGCGATGATCAGGCAGATCGCGAATCCATCCATACTGTTTCACGGTATAGGTCATTTCGTATCTCCTTGTAAGACACTGTCGGAAAAGTTGACAGTCCTCATGTAAACAGGTTTTTGGCAGGCGCGGATTAAACTTCATTTAGTAAGTAGTGAGCTATGAGTTGGCCGAGTGGGCTCATTTGGCCAGTACTGTTAGTTGAGTAATAGGCCATGTGAATCAATTTTTAAATGAACTTGCGGAATAGACTTTCCGCTTTTTTCTGCGCTGGGTACGAGCCACAGAGATTTATCGAAAGTGGCAAAACGATACTGCTTTACAGACGCTTATCCTAAGCCTCATAAGCGTACCAGCTGGTACATTTAAATTGACAGCATGCGATGTCCGGGCTAAAAGATACACCTCGGTACAGTTATGGGCAGGCGCGAGCCACCGCATGCAAGATGAGGGGTAGAGGGATGGAGACGATGCAACTGCATGAAATACTGGCTGCTCACCTGCGTATCGATAAGCCGCAAGCGCTTTGTAACCCTCAACGAGGGCAACGCAGCAGCGGTGAGATACTGGGAGGAGAATTTAACGGCGATCGATTGCAGGGGCAGGTTCTTCCGGGAGGTAGCCTTTTTCTCGTGCCCCAGGATGACAGCCTTGCACGATTCAGCCTGTACTACACCTTGCTGACTGACGACGGAACAAAGATAGATGTCGTCGGAGAAGGGCTCGTGGCCTTCGATGAAACGGACCGCGCGCCATTCGCCGAATCGCGCTGTCGGTGCACATGCAGCAAACAGTTCAGCGTTCCTTCCGGCGCTCATGATTACCTGCAGAGAAACCTGTACGTCGGCAGATTAAATATAAAAGCCGGGGATGACCGCCTGCGTGTCAGTATTTATCAGGTTAACGAGATATAGAGAGCCTTCAAAGAAGCGCGTGGGTGTGAAAGCAAGTGTCAAGTGTGTTATCAAGGTATAAACCTTGTCGCTGACACTTGGCGGGTCGGAGTAATGGCGTTTAAATCATTTTTGCTGGTTATGTATATAACCAGAGACTGGTCAGTCTGACAAGGCGGCTTGCGTGCAGGCTGGGTTCAACCATTCTCAGTTTATCAGTCGGCTTTGAAGTGCTCGAAATTGTCCACCAATAAGCAATTCAAGCGTTACTTCCATGGGCGTGAGGACGGTCTGTCGCCCACGCCGGATATATGTCTGGTTCATTTGGTTGTGGCGTGACCGTTACTAGCTGGCAAAAAAGCTTAGTCCTTTGCCGATCGCGCATTCATAACTCACCGGATTGCCGACCTGCTGGTAGCCGGGAACACTCAGCGTCGTCATGCTGAATACGGCACTGCCATTAGAGCGTATCTGGTAGCGAATGAACTGCTCGATGGGCTTGTTATCGCGATCGAGGGTGAAGTGGCTGTCCGAGAACGCGAGGGTGCCGTCGGGAGTGATGCGGTAGGCATCGATGCGTTTGCCGCCTTTGGTTTTGGACGGCTCGGCACCCGCGACCGAAGACTTGCATTGCCCAAGATCAATCGCCACAGCGACCGACTCTCCGGTGTTCAACGCCTGGATGATAGCGGGGTAGCTGACCAGCGCGTCGCCAGCGTGAGCAGCACCGGGCAGTGCAAGGGCAAGTAATGCGGCAGCGTAATAATATTTCATGGCAACTCCAGTAAGTCAGTCTGAAGGTTGAAAAGACCGTCATCTCGTGGTTATCGAGCGTCGCGAAACCTACCATAAGGTTTCCTTGAAGTGGGCCCTGAATAGCAGTGGCACGGCTCTGATTCGACGTTCTTCATTCTTTTTCTCGATCAGCCGATAGAAATGACGGTGCTAATTTATTCGTCAGCCACGGGAAGGGGATTGAACATGCTGAGACAGCTGAAAATAGCCGCGCGGACCTCCGCCTGCTTTGCGTTGATGGTGGTGCTGGTGTTCGGGCTTGGTATTTTTAGCATTCAGCAATTGCACGGTATTCGTGAGCAATCGCTTGAAATCGAAAACGACGCGCTTCCAGGGATTGCGCTGGGTGACGATATTGCCCTGGCGGTCGAGAAAACCCGCACCACCGTGGCCAAAATGCTTGCCACGCATGATCTTGCGCAGGTAGCTCAGGCTCACAACGAGTTCCTTGAAAGAAAGGCTGGTTTTCAAAAGGCCGTAGAGGCCTACGACCCGCTGATCACCGATGATGAAGAGCGCGCGCTCGTAGAGGGTCTGAAGAGCACTTATCAGGGCTACATCGAGCGTGGCGAAAAGGTCTATACGCTGATCAACGAGAATCAGGCAGAGGCCGGAAGGGCGCTCGTCTGGGGCGAGATGAAGGCCATGGCGGAAAGTATCGAAGCCGCCCTTGGCAAGCTGGAAAAGATCAATGATGACTCCGAAGCCGAATCCAGCGCTGCAGCGACTTCGGTGTATGAAAACGCCCTGATCGTCACTCAGGGGGTTATGTTTCTGACGGTGTTACTGACCGTATTGCTCGCCTGGCGCCTGACCAAAAGTCTGGCAGTGCCGATCAGTCAGGCGCTGCACAGCTCGGAAACCATTGCTGCGGGCGACCTGCGTCCCAGCGCAATCAACCGTGAGGGCACTGATGAAGCGGCCCTTTTGCTGCAATCGATGGAGCGCATGCGCGGCAATCTGAGCCAGACCCTGAGTCAGGTGGGCGATGCCGCTCACCAATTGGCCTCGGCCACAGAGCAAATGAGTGTGCTGATGGTCAACAGCAACGCTGACCTTGTGGTGCAGAACAGCGAGATAGAAATGGCCGCCACCGCCGTTACCGAGATGAGCCAGGCGGTCGACGAAGTAGCGCGAAATGCGGTGGCCACCTCGGAAGAATCCAAAGCCTCTTCGGTGTCGGCCCGCGAAGGTCAGGAAGAGCTCAATCAAACCGTTCAGTCGATCCTTGAACTGACCCGCAATGTCGGCACCGCGTCGGTCGAGGCGCAGGCGCTGGCAACCCGCACGCTGGATATCACCAAGGTCCTGGATGTTATTCGCGCAGTCTCCGAGCAAACTAACCTGCTGGCCCTCAATGCCGCCATCGAGGCGGCACGGGCTGGCGATGCCGGGCGGGGTTTTGCCGTAGTTGCGGACGAAGTTCGCGCGCTGGCTCATCGCACCAGCGAGTCGACCCGTGAGATCGAGACCATGATCGGGCACATCCAGCAGGGCACCAAGAGCACGCTGGTGGCGCTTGAAGTCAGTACCGAGCAGGCCCAACGCACCAAACAGCAGGCCGAGTCGGCCAACGCCGTGCTGGCCAGTATCGCCAGTTCGGTCATGGTCATCGATGAGCGAAATACGGTGATCGCCAGCGCTTCTGAGGAGCAGGCGCTGGTCGCGCGCGAAGTGGATCGCAACCTGGTACGAATCCGTGACTTGTCGGCGCAGTCGGCAGTGCGCACCGGCCAGACCGGCAGTGCCAGTCAGTCGCTGGCCGAACTGGCGAGTGATCTGACTACTACCCTTAGGCAGTTCAAGCTTGGCTAAGCAGTCAGGCATGACCTTGCTGTTGCCCGGACAACAGCGAATCGACAATGTGTTCGCCGCCTTGGGCCTGAAGCGTCGGCTATCAGCCTAGACGCAATTCGGCGCAATAGCCTGCAAGCCAGGCTCTGCGCCGTTGCCAGCGTAACCGCAGGGCTTTGGGCATGACCTGTGCACTGCTGATCAGGATTGTTTTCCTGAGCCAGCGGAGCCACCCGAATGCCTGATGCCGTCCCGATTTACCAGCCAACCCGCCTGCGTGCATTAGGGCGCGCTCTGGCGCTGACCGTGTTGGCCACCAGCTTTGTCGCGACGGCATATGCCGATGACAGCGATGTACCTTCGCTGGCGGGCAAGCGCATCGCGATCAGCATGACCGGTACCAGTCACTACTTCGATATCAAGACGTTTCAGGCGCAGGTGGATGAGGTCAAGCGCCTGGGTGGCACGCCTATAACGCTCGATGCAGGTCGCAACGACAAGAACCTGGTCAATCAACTGCAGACCGTGGTTACGCAAAAACCCGACGCGGTGATTCAGACCCTGGGCACACTCAGCGTTATCGACCCCTGGCTCAAGCGCATCAGCAAGGCGGAGATTCCACTGTTCACCATCGATGCACCGTCGCAATACAGCCTCAACAACACCACCTCGGACAACATTGCCACCGGCAAGGCACTGGCCGGGCAACTGATCAAAGACGCGGGTGGCAAGGGCAACGTGCTGGTGTTCAACGGCTTTTATGGTGTGCCGGTGTGTGCCATTCGTTACGACCAGCTCAAGTTGGCGCTCAAGGATCATCCGGAACTGAAAATCATCGAGCCGGAGTTGCGTGACGTCATTCCCAACACGGTTCAGGACGCTTACTCGCAAGTCTCGGCACTGCTTAACAAATACCCCAAAGGCAGTGTTTCGGCGATCTGGGCGGCCTGGGACATTCCCCAGCTGGGTGCCAGCAAGGCACTGATCGACGCCGGAAGAACTGAAATCAAGACCTATGGCGTCGACGGCACCCCGGAAGTGCTTGAGCTGATGCGCCGTGAGAACTCGCCGATTGGTGCGGTGGTTGCGCAGCAGCCGGCCCTGATCGGCAAGACCGCGGTGCAGAACGTCGCTCGCTACCTGGCCGGGCAACGCGACCTGCCCAAAGAGACTCAGGTGCCGACCTTGCTGACCACGGCCGCCAACTTGCCGCAAGTGCAGGAACTCAGGGGCGATAACTGACGCAGGAGATCGACCATGAGAGCAGCGATTGCAGACGTTACGAGGGCAACGGCGGCCTTGCACTTGCAGGGCATCAGTAAGCGCTTTGGTGCCACTCAGGCACTGGATGGGGTCAACCTGCGGGTCGAGGCCGGAACGATTCATGGGCTGGTTGGCGAAAACGGCGCAGGCAAGTCAACCCTGATCAAGGTCCTCGCCGGTATTCATCGCGCCGATGCGGGCAGCTTGAGTATTCATGGCCAGCAGTTCGACAGCTTTACTCCGCGCCAGATTGAAGCCGCGGGCGTGCATTTCATTCATCAGGAGCGCTTGCTGCCGGGCAGCTTCAGCGTCGGCGAGGCGTTGTTTTTCGGGCAGGAAATCAAACGCGGTCTGTTCGTCGATCGACGCGCTCAGGAGCGCGAAGCGGCCCGGTTGCTGGATGATTATTTTGCCATGCGCCTGCCGAGCGGGGCGCTGGTACGCGATCTGGACAGCGCGCAGCGACAGATATTGCAGATCACTCGCGCACTGCTGGCCAAACCGCAGGTGCTGGTGTTCGACGAGCCGAGTGTGTCACTGGTCAAACAGGAGGTGGACCGGTTGTTGGCGATTGTCCGGCGCTTGCGCGATGACGGTCTGACCATTGTGTACATCTCCCACTACCTGCAGGAAATCGAATCGTTGTGTGATCAGGTCACCGTGCTGCGCAATGGACGCGATGTGGCGGTGGTTGATCCCGCGCTTGTCAGCACCGCGCAGATCGCCCGGCTGATGGTCAATCGTGACGTGGGTGAGCAATATTTCCGGGCGCAGACGCAGCCCGGCCCGCCAGTGCTTCAATTGAACGGGCTGGGAGCAGGACGCTTTTACAACGGCGTTGACCTGAGCGTGCGAAGTGGCGAAGTGGTGGGCCTGACCGGGCTGGTCGGCTCGGGTGCCAAGGAATTGCTCAAGAGCCTGTTCGGGCTGCTCAAGCCGGATCGTGGCGACGTGCTGTTGAATGGTCAGCCGTTGCGCCTGAAATCCCCTCGTGATGCGGTGCGCAACGGTATCGCGCTGGTCCCCGAAGAGCGCCGCACGCATGGCGTAGCGCCAGCGCTTTCGGTGCTGGAGAACATTACCCTGGCCAGCCTCGGGCGCTTCAGCCGCTGGGGATTGCTCGACGGTGCTGCGCAGTCAAGGGAAAGCCAGCGCCTGATCGGTGAACTGGCGATCAAGACCTCAGGCCATGATGCGGCGGTTCAATTGCTCAGCGGTGGCAACCAGCAAAAGGTCGCCCTGGCCAAGTGGCTGAGTCGACACTCGACGTTGTACCTGCTGGATGAGCCCAGTGTGGGTGTCGACATTGGTGCCAAGGTGGAAATCTACCGGCTGATTGCCCGGCTGGCTGAAGGCGGTGCAGCAGTGCTGGTGCTGTCGTCGGACCTGCCGGAACTGATCGGCATCACCCAGCGCATTGTGGTGCTGCACAGGGGGCGTATTGCGGGCGAATTCGATTCGTCGAGCACCGACAGTGACCAGTTGCTGGCCTGCGCCACCGGTGCCAGCGAAAGCCGTCATGACGGTAAACATACTCTCCAGGAGACCCGCCATGTCCACGCTTGAAACATCAGTCATTCAGGTCGGCGATCCCTCGCAACGCTGGCTGGTGCGGCTGGCACAGCGCGGTTCGTTGCTGGTATTTCTGGCGATACTGCTGGGCTTTGCGGTCAGCGCGCCCAACTTTCTCAGCATCGGCAACATCAGCAACGTGTTCGCCCAGTCAGCCGTGCTGGGCATATTGGCGCTGGGCCTGACATGTGTGGTTATCGGCGGTGGCTCCAACGTTGTCAGCGGCGGGCTGGACCTGTCGCTGGCGGCCAATCTCGGTCTGTGCGCAGCCGTTTACAGCAGTCTGAACAACGCCGGTTTCGACGCCTGGCAAGCGATTGGTTTGACGCTCGCCTGTGGTCTGCTGGTTGGCGCGCTCAATGGTCTGGCAGTGGTGTTTTTACGCTTGCCGCCGTTGCTGGCGACACTTGCGAGCATGAATTTGATTGCAGGTCTGGAGCTGGTGCTGACCCAGAACACCGTACTGGCTACCGATTCCGCGCTGCTGGACAGTCTGGCTTCCGGCGTCTGGCTGGGCATTCCGGCGCTGGCGTGGGTGTTGCTGAGTGTCGCAGCGCTGTTGTGGCTGCTGATTCAGCACAGCGCGTTTGGCCTGCGCCTGTATGCCATCGGTGAATACCCGCAAGCGGCAACTGCTGCCGGCCTGAATCTGCAGGGCCATGTGTTCGCCAGCTACCTGATTGCCGGTGGCTGCGCCGCCATTGCGGCGTTCTGCTCTGCTGCATTTTTCAGTGGCAGCACCACCGGCTCCGGCGACATGCTGCTGTCAGTGGTGGCGATTGCCTTTCTCGGTGTGGTGTTCTCGCGGCGCCTGACCGCCAACATTCCTGGCACCTTGCTGGCGACGTTGCTGCTGGGTTTTCTGATCAATGGCTTTCAATTGCTGAACATCTCCAATTTCTGGGTCAATGGCGTTCAAGGCGTGCTGATCCTGCTGGTGGTGGCATTTTCCGGGGCGCTGGGCCGCCGGGAGGGTGAACAATGAATACGCTGACCCTGAACACTTCTTCAACACTGGTGAAATTCCTGCCGCGCCTGTTGCCTGCGGTCCTGCCGCTGTTGGTATTGATCATCCTGCTGTTTTTCGCCATCAATGCACCGGGATTTCTGAGCTGGGGCAACCTGTCGAGCCTGGTGCTGAACAATTTTGTGTTGCTGGCCATTGTGGCCGTTGGCATGACTTGGGCAGTTGCTGCCGGCGGCATCGATCTGTCGGTGGGAACGGCGCTGGACTTTGCCAGCCTCGGCTTTGTCGTCACGCTCAATGGCGGCCACGGTCTGGGCGCGGCCATCGCGGTGGCCTTGTTGGCAGGCGGCGCGGCGGGCGCGTTTAATGCGACGCTGATCGCCGGGCTGCGTATTTCGCCGTTTCTGGCGACGCTGGGTACATTGTTTATCGGCACCAGCGTGCAGCAGCTGTTATCCGACGGTGGTCAACCTATCTACATCGCTCAGGGCGCGTTGCCGGGCATTAGCGGTGTACTGATTCTGGGCGTGCCATTGCCTCTGGTGGTGGTCGGGGTGCTGGCAGGGTTTTACGGGCTGGTGCTGGCGCGTGGCCGTTTGGGGCGGGAAATGCTTGCGCTGGGGACTCAGCCGCAGCTGGCGTATTACTCGGGGCTTTCTACCCGGCGCATCGCCGTACAGGTGTTTGTCGCCAGCGCTCTGGCCTGCGCGGTCGCCGGTATCCTGCTCAGCTCCACGGTCAACGCCTACGTGCCGATGTCGGGCAATGCCTACCTGATCAACGCCATTGGCGCGGTGTTCATCGGCACGACGCTGAGTCGCCATGGGCGTGCCAACATTGTCGGGACGTTATTGGGCGTGCTGTTCATCAACGTCATCGCCAATGGTTTGTTGTTGATCGGCTGGAACTTCTATTGGCAGCAGGTAGCGACCGGGGTGCTGATCTTTCTGGTGCTGGCGTTCAGCTTTGCCAGTCGCCACCTGTTGCGTAACGCGGCGTAACCTTACGCCTCAGGCTTTGCCGGTACCGCTGCCGATCTGCCAGACAAAAGGCGGCTCGGTACCATTGATGCGCCAGTCACCGACAATGCGCGCCTTGTAGATCAGCGGATTGTGCGATGCCGCTGTGCGAGCATTACGCCAGTGGCGATCCAGCGCCTTGTTGACGCTGACGCCTGACGCGCCCAGCGCATTGAACAGCTCGGTGGCAGAGCGCAGCACCAGTTCCGACACAATGACCTGCGCCTTGGCCGTCTCGATTTCCGCGGCAATGTTGGCGTCTTTTTCCTGCTGTGGATTATTGCCGAAGCGTGCCACATAAGCGCGTTGCAAAGGCTCGGCAGAACGCAGGGTGGCCGCCTCTGCGGCGTAGACCTGGGCGGCGATCTGGCCAACCACTTGCTGCACCTGTGAGTCCTGGCTGACGCTGCCCGCATTGCCGTGGCTGAAGATGCGCTTGCGGTCGCGCACTTCATGCGCGATGTCGCGTTCGACGGCTCGGCCAATACCTGCCAGCACCGCCAGCAGCACCAGCTGATAGAACGCCGTCTGGTATTTAAAACGCTGCTCGAACGGAATGACATGTGTGGCAGGCAGCGGCACATTGTCGTACACCGAGGTGCCACTGCCGGTGGTGCGCTGGCCAAACCCGTCCCAGTCGTCACTGTGACGCACGCCTGCGTGCCTGGCATCCACCACCGCAATAACATCGGCTCCAGTGTCGGCGCGCTGGGCGTAGACGTCGATCCAGTCGGCGAAAATGCTGCCGGTGCTGTAAAACTTGGTGCCGTTAAGCACGAAGCCATCGCCTTGAGGGCTGACTTTGGTTATCACATCGCCGATTTTCACTGCCCCTACCTCGGTCCAGCCGTTGCCGACCAGATCCCCAGCCACGAAGCGTGCAAACCATGTGTCCCGGTCGGCGCCGGGTGGTGCATTCAAGCGGTCTTCGACAAAGGCGAAATGCGCTCGCAAGGCTTGCGGAATGTTCGAGTCGGCTTCGGCCAGTTCTATCAGCAGTTGAAACAGCTGGCTGACCGAAGCACCCGCACCGCCGTATTCAATGGGCACCCGCACAGCGCCGAAACCGGCTTTCTTCAGCCAGGCAATCGGTTCATAGGGCAGGGCGCGGGCTTTCTCGCGTTCGACGTTGCCAGCGCCGATCTCGCGGAAAATCGGCCGGAACCGGTTGGCCAGAGTTTCGTAATCGGTGCCCAGCGAGAGAGGGTTTGAGCCGGTTGATTGAGTCATGCGGTACTCCTGAACGCGAAGAGATCGGCACATGGGCCGGGTGGGTTCGTGCAGATCTCTGCATGCTTTATGCCTGAATATAACTAACTGATTTTTATAGATTTTATTTTAATTGGCGGATTCATCTGTTGTCCGGGCAACAGCCGCGCAACAGCTTGTCTGCAAACCGCACAGTGATAAAACTCATTCAGGCGTTGCAACTTATTGATATTAATAAGGTTGTTAGACTGGCACGCTCGCTGCTATGGCTTCATCGATTCTTTATCGACGGAAGCGCAACATGTGCGACTCATTGCCCCAGGCGCTGCTACAGCAGGCTCAAAGCCGCCCTGAACAGACGGCCTTGCGTTACAAGCAATTCGGTATCTGGCAGAAACGTAGCTGGGGCGAGCTGGCCATTGACGTCAGAAGCTTGGCTGCTGCCTTGAAGTGCGTCGGGTTCGGCCCGGCCGACAGGCTGTTCATTATCAGCGAGGCGCGAGCCGAAGCGTTGTTGTTGACGCTGGCGGCGCACTGGCTTGGGGGCAGCGTCAGCTTGCTCGACCCGGCGCTGGATAACCGCGCATGGCTGGCAGGCCAGTCGCCGGAGTTTGCAGTGGTCGACGGGCTGGAAGCGCTTCTCCAGGTGCGCGTCGCCTCACCGGGCATCGTCGTGTTGCTGGACAAGCGCGGCCTGACTGAGGCTGATGACAGCGGGGTGATCGACTATGCCCGACTGTTGAACGGACCCGCTGGCGACGTTGCCGATCCGCTCCAGAGCCGGGCTGCGGCCTTTGTCTTTCCCGCTGTCGACTGGCAGCCGGACCTGCAGTTGAGTCATGCAGTTCTGCTTTCGGACGCAAGGCAATTGGCGCAAAGGCATGCGCTTTCCAGCCAGGATCAGGCATTGGCCGCCAGAGTGTTTGCCGCCAGCGGGCAGGCGCGCTATCTGTTGGCACCCTGGCTGGTTGCCGGGTTTTGCCTGAATTTTCCCGAGGCCCTTGGCACTCGCGACAACGACCGTCGCGAACTGGGGCCCACCCTGGTGCTGGGCACTCGCGAGTCCTACGCACGTCTGGAACTCTGGGTCAGGGAGCGCTTGCCGCTACCAGGCAGCATCAGCCACCGGCTTTATCAATGGGCGATGGCTCCTGCTCCGGGTGCCGTGCGGCGCTGGCTGGGTTATTGGTTGATTCGCCGCCCGCTGCTGGACGTGTTGGGCATGAGTCGGCTGGCTAAACCATTGCTGGCAGGCGATGCGCTGACGCCACAGAGCGAAGCGTTTTTTACGGCGCTGGGTATCAGGCCAATCAGGTTGGGGGCAGCGAGCCAGGCCAATCAGTCGCAAGAACCGGCAGATGATATGCCGCATGCGCCAGCACTACTGGGTGTGCCGTCTTGAGTGCGCTGGCGCCTGTGACGCTGTTGGAACTTGAAGATATTTCCTTATCTTTCAAAGGGGTTAAAGCTGTTACCTCAATCAGTTTCTCGGTGGCTACAGGCGAGATCTGCGCATTGATAGGCCCCAATGGTGCGGGCAAGAGTTCGCTGCTCAACGTCATCAATGGCGTGTATCAGGCGCAAAGCGGCTCCATCACTTATGCCGGCCAGACGCGCCGCCGGATGCGTCCGCACCAAGCGGCCGAGGGCGGTATAGCCCGTACTTTTCAGAATATCGCCTTGTTCAAGGGCATGAGTGTGCTGGACAACGTGTTGACCGGGCGCAATCTCAAACGGCGCAGTACCTGGCTTGAGCAGATGCTGCGCATCGGTCGGGCACCTGCCGAAGACGACGAACAACGCCGGCATGCCGAGCGGGTGATTGAGTTTCTGCGCATCCACCCGTGGCGCCATGCACTGGTGGGCAAACTTTCCTATGGCCTGCAAAAACGTGTCGAACTGGCCCGCGCCCTGGCGGCGGAACCGCGTCTGCTGTTGCTGGACGAGCCGATGGCCGGAATGAATGCCGAAGAGAAGCACGAGATGAGTCAGTTCATCCGCGATATCAATCGTGAGCTGGGCGTCACTGTGGTGCTGATCGAGCACGACATCGGTGTGGTGATGGGCCTCAGCGACCATGTGGTGGTGCTGGATTACGGTCGCAAGATCGGGGACGGCACACCCGCGCAGGTTCGCGCCAACCCTCAGGTAATCGCTGCGTATCTCGGCACGCGTCGTTCGTCTTCGGTCGGGAAACCATAAACCATGGAATTCTTCTTTGAAGTGCTGATCGGCGGGCTGTTGGCAGGTGTCATGTACTCGCTGGTGGCGATTGGGTTTGTGCTGATCTACAAGGCGTCGGGGGTGTTCAACTTCGCTCAGGGCGCGATGGTGCTGTTCGCGGCGCTGACGTTTGTCAGCCTGCTGGAGCGGGGTGTGCCATTTTTCTGGGCGTTTCTGGCAACGCTGGCCAGCATGGTGGTGCTGGCGCTGTTGATCGAAAGAATGGTTCTGCGCCCACTGGTCAATCGTCCACCGATCATTCTGTTCATGGCCACCCTTGGCCTGTCGTACATGATCGAAGGCCTGGCCCAGGCGCTGTGGGGGGCGCAGGTTCACGGCCTTGAGCTGGGCATCCCTGACGAGCCACTGGAAATTCGCGGCATGTTGCTCTCGCAGTTCGACCTGTTCGCGGCGGGCACGGCTGCGGCGCTGGTGATTGCCCTGTCGTTGCTGTTCAACCGTACTCGTATCGGTCTGTCGTTGCGTGCAGTGGCGGACGACCCATTGGCCTCGCTGGCCGTGGGTATCCGTTTGCCACGCATCTGGGCGGTGGTCTGGGCCGTGGCCGGGTTTGTCGGACTGGTGGCCGGGCTGCTCTGGGGGGCGCGGCTGGGGGTGCAGTTTTCCCTGTCACTGGTGGTGCTTAAGGCGCTGCCGGTGTTGATCATTGGCGGTTTTTCCTCGATTGGCGGCGCGATTGTCGGCGGTCTGATCATCGGCGCAGCCGAGAAGCTGGCCGAGATTTACCTGGGGCCGATCATCGGCAGCGGTATCGAAAACTGGGTGCCGTATGTGCTGGCGCTGTTGTTTCTGCTGGTTCGCCCTGCCGGCCTGTTCGGCGAGCGGGCGATAGAGCGCGTCTGACTTTCATCAAGGATCAATGCCATGCTTTATCGAGAAACCGGACAATTGGCGAGTAGCTACGCGGATGAACGCCGGGTGTTTCGTCTGCGCCAGGACCGCATCGGGCTGTGGAGCCTGTTGGTATTCGCTTTTATCGCAGTGCCGTTGCTGGGTAACGATTACTGGTTCAGCGCGATCCTGATTCCGTTTCTGGTGCTGTCGCTGGCGGGGCTGGGGCTTAACCTGTTAACCGGTTACGCCGGGCAATTATCGCTGGGCTCGGCTGCGTTCATGGCGGTGGGTGCTTTCGCTGCCTATAACCTGCAACTGCGGGTGCCGGGCATGCCGTTGCTGCTCGGTTTCGCGCTGGGTGGGCTGGTGTCTGCGCTAGTGGCGTTGCTGTTCGGGCTGCCCAGCCTGCGGATCAAGGGCTTCTACCTGCTGGTTTCGACACTCGCCGCACAGTTTGTGGTCGAGTGGGTGTTGACCCGCTTCAGCTGGTTCACCAACGACAATGCCTCGGGCGTGATCACCTCGCCGCCACTGATCATCGCCGGGGTGAATTTCAGCTCGCCGCAAGGCCGCTACCTGTTGACGCTTGGGCTGGTAGTGCTGCTTTTCTGGCTGGCGAGAAATCTGCTTCGCGGCGAGCTGGGCCGCAACTGGATGGCCGTGCGCGATATGGACACCGCCGCTGCGGTAATCGGCATTCGCCTGTTCAAAGCCAAACTTCTGGCATTCGCCATCAGCGGTTTCTATCTGGGCGTCGCTGGCTCGCTGTGGGCGTTCGCTTATCTGGGCACGGTCGAGCCGCATGGTTTTGACCTGAACCGGTCATTCCAGATTCTGTTCATCATCATTATCGGCGGGTTGGGCAGCGTGCAAGGCAACTTCCTTGGCGCGGCGTTCATCGTGCTGTTCCCGATTCTGCTCGGCAACCTCAGCGCCTTGTTGCCGGTCGGCCTGATCGATTCCGGGCAACTGGAAAACATTCAGAAAATGCTTTTCGGCGCCTTGATCATCGCTTTTCTGATCAAGGAGCCCGAAGGGCTGGCGCGTCTCTGGCTGCGCTTTCGTCAGCGCGCACGCGTCTGGCCGCTGCGCTATTGACTGGTTACTCACCCACAAAAACCTCGTGTACCTCAAGGAATGCGCCTATGAAACACCGAAAATCCCTGTTGCGTCTGGCCCTCGGTATGGCCCTGCTGGGGTGTGGTCTGGTTACCACGGCACAGGCTGCCAACGAGCAGTATTTCCCGCTGCAGAGCTACCGGGTAGGCCCTTATGCTGCGGGCGGCACCGGGTTTTTCGGTGGTTTCATCGACTACCTGCAATACGTCAATGCCAACGGTGGGGTCAATGGCGTCAAGTTGACCTGGTCGGAGTGCGAAACCGAATACGTGGTGGAGAAGGGCGTCGAGTGCTACGAGCGTCTCAAGGGCGGGCTCAACGGTGCGCCGGCTGCGGCGACCAATCCGCTTTCCGTCGGCATCGCCTACGCCACGCTGGAGCGCTCTACTGCCGACAAACTTCCGCTGATCACCATCAACCACGGACGCACGGATTCCACAGACGGCAGTGTCTTTCCCTATGTGTTTCCGCTGCAGTTGAACCCGTACTCCGAAGTGTCGGCCATCGTCAATTACATCGGTCAGCGTGAAGGCGGCCTGGCGTCGCTCAAGGGCAAGAAAATCGCGGTGCTGTATCACGGCTCGCCTTATGGCAAGGAAACCAATGGTGTACTGGAAACCCTGGCAAAAAATTACGGCTTCGAGCTGACCACCCTGGAAGTACCGCACCCCGGTAACGAACAGCAATCGCAATGGCTGAACATTCGTCGCCTCAAGCCCGACTGGGTGATCCTGCGTGGTTGGGGGGTGATGAATCCGGTGGCGCTGAAGTCGGCGCAGAAGGTTGGTTTTCCGGTGGATCACATTATTGGCAACATCTGGAGCAATTCCGAGGAAGACGTGATTCCCGCAGGGGCAGCCGCCAAGGGCTTCATTTCAATCACCACGCACCCCTCCGGCACTGACTTCCCGGTGCTGCAAGGCATCAAGACGGCGGTGCTCGACAAGGGGCAGGGCAACCTGGCCGACCCCAAGCGTTTTGGCACCGTGTATTACAACCTGGGTGTGGTGAACGGCATCCTCAATGTCGAAGCGCTGCGCATTGCACAGGCCCGATTCGGCAATAAGCCACTGACTGGCGAGCAGGTGCGCTGGGGGTTCGAGCATTTGAACCTTGACGACGCACGCTTGCAGGCGCTGGGTGCCAAAGGGCTGGTACAGCCATTGAAGCTGTCGTGCGCTGACCACGAAGGCGGTGGTGCGGTGCGCTTTCAGCAATGGGACGGCCAGCGCTGGAACCTGATCAGCGACTGGATACAGGCTGATCGTGCCTTGTTGCGGCCCATCATCGAGGCATCGGCTGCGCAGTACGCCAAGGAAAAAGGCATTACCCCGCGCGATTGCAGCAAGGAGCAGTAAACCCGATGAGCCTGATCCCGCATGCTGCGCCCGCTGCCGAAACCATTCTGTCGGTGGAGCAGGTCGAGGTGTTCTACGAGCAATCCATCCTCGCGTTGCGCGGGATCAGTCTGCAGGTTCGGCAGGGCCAGATCGTGGCCTTGCTGGGGGCCAATGGCGCGGGAAAAAGCACTACGCTCAAGGCCATTTCCAGACTGGTGAGTGCCGAGTGGGGCGAGGTGGTCAGTGGCCGGATTCACTACCAGGGCCTGCCAATCACCCGTTCCGATCCTTCGGCACTGGTCAAAAACGGTCTGGCGCAGGTGCTGGAAGGTCGACACTGCTTCACCCACTTGAGTGTCGAGCAGAACCTGCTGATCGGCGCTTTTGTGTCGCGACCATCACGGGCCGAAATCAAGGCCAGGCTGGAGAAGGTCTACAGCTACTTCCCCAGGCTGCGCCTGTTGCGTAAACGGCTGACCGGCTATACGTCGGGCGGTGAACAGCAGATGGTCGCCATCGGCCGGGCATTGATGTCCCAGCCTCGTTTACTGCTGCTCGACGAGCCTTCCATGGGACTGGCTCCGCAGGTAGTCGAGGAGATTTTTGACACGCTGGCGCGGCTCAATCGCGAGGCGGGGCTGAGCCTGCTGGTGGCCGAGCAGAATATCAATCTGACCCTGGAATACGCGCACTTCGGTTATGTGCTGGAGAACGGCCGGGTGGTGGGCTCAGGGACTGCGCAGGAACTGGCCGGGAGTGACGATATCCAGAACTTCTATCTGGGCACAGCGACTCAAGTGTGAATCCCCGCTGTTCGCCCAGCAACAGTGTTCGGACATTTTGTTCTGCGGGGCACCGCCGAGAATCTTAAATTTAATGCAAGCGACTGTTTTAAAAGAAAAATAATTTACGGCACGGGCTGTGCACTGTTCAAGGTCAAGCGTGTTGAGTGTTTTCAACCTGTCGCCAACGAGCAGGAGCCAGCCCATGAGTAACCCACTCTCAATTCCACCTGCAGCACCGCCCAGAGCACATGTCATCGCTTCCGATGCCGAAGCCATCGAAGTCGCCACAGCACTGGCCAGCCGGTTTGCCGAGGAAGCGTCGCTGCGTGATCGCGAACGCCGTCTGCCGGTCGCCGAGCTGGATGAGTTTTCCGCCAGCGGACTGTGGGCCATTACCGTGCCCAAAGCCTATGGCGGTGCAGGCGTTTCCTACGTCACTGTTGCGCAAGTGATCAAGATCATTTCTGCCGCCGACTCTTCGCTCGGGCAGATCCCGCAGAACCATCTGGGCGTGCTCGATATCCTGCTGCAGACCGGCACCGAGGAGCAGAAGCGCCACTATTTCGGCAAGGCACTGGCCGGTTACCGCTTCGGCAATGCGTTCTCCGAGTCGAAAAGCAAGAACGCCGGAGCCTTCCAGACCCGTATCCGCTTCGATGGCGAGCACGCGGTGCTGGACGGTGAAAAGTTTTACTGCACCGGCGCGCTATTCGCGCACATCGTGCCAGTGGCGGGGGTCAACGAGAAGAATCAGGCCTTTATCGCGTTCGTCGAGCGCGGCAATCCGGGCCTGACGATCATCGACAACTGGGACGGTTTCGGCCAGCGCACCACCGCCAGCGGCGGGGCAGTCCTGAACGCTGTCCGCGTGCCGTCGAGCGCGGTGATCCCTGCGCACCGGGCATTCGATGAGCCGACTGCCGACGGGCCGATTTCGCAGATCATTCAGGCGGCGGTGGACACCGGCATCGCCCACGGCGCCTTCGAGGAAACCCTCAAGCACGCACGACTGGCGCGGCCATGGATCGACAGCAAGCAGGATTTCGGCTGGCAGGACCCGTTCAGCATCGCCACCATCGGCGACTTGCAGTGGCGGCTGCATGGCACCGACGCGATTCTCGCCAAGGCCGGCCAAGCCATTGACCATGCGTTGGCCGAACCCAGTGAGGCCAGCGTCGCGCAAGCATCGGTGATCGTCGCGCAGGCCAAGGTGCTGTCGGCACAGATTGCCTTGCTCGCCAGCAGCCAGCTGTTCGAACTGGCTGGCACCCGTTCGGTGCTGGGCAAACTCAATCTGGACCGTTACTGGCGCAATGCGCGCACCCACACCCTGCATGACCCGGCACGCTGGAAATATCACCTGATCGGTAATCAGGTGCTCAACGGCATTGCACCGCCACGCCATGCCTGGAACTGATCAAGGAGTACGCCCATGACGCATCCCGCTATTACCGCACAACTGAAGGTCGCCGCCGAAGACCTTGGTCAGGCGCGCGAAGGCTTGCAAGACACCCTCGATTATCTGCGTGAGCACGCTCAGCCATGGCCGCTCAGTGACCTGCAGCGCATTGTCGATGATCCCTATGTGATCAGCAAAGTCGGCGACCTGCAGATTCGTCTGGAGGTTGCCGCCGCGCTGCTGGAGCGTGCCCGGAGGCTGGATGGCTCGCCCGAGCAGCGCCTTGTCGCCAGCAGCGAGGCGGTCATCGCCAGTGCCGATGCATTGCAGGCGGTGGGCAATATTCAGTACGAATTGACCGGCCAACGTTCGTCATTGCCTGCCCCGACCGGTCGTGAACCGCTGCGCTGGCACTATCAGGTTATCGGCAATCAACGCCTCAATGGCGTGGTTCCGCCGCAGCTTCAGGAGTAAGTGTATGTCTCGTCAGATTCGCCTCAATGCGTTCGACATGAACTGCGTCGGCCATCAGTCGCCTGGCCTCTGGGCTCATCCTCGTGATCGCTCCTGGCAGTACAAGGACCTGGAATACTGGACCGATCTGGCCAGAATTCTTGAGCGCGGCAAGTTCGATGGTTTGTTCATTGCCGATGTGCTGGGCATTTACGATGTTTATCGGGGTAACGGTGAGGCGGCCATTCGCCAGGCCACGCAGGTGCCGGTCAATGATCCGTTGCAGCTTATTCCGCCCATGGCGCTGGTGACCGAGCATCTGGGCTTCGGCCTGACAGCGTCGCTGTCGTTCGAACATCCTTATCCGTTTGCCCGTCGTCTGTCGACGCTCGATCACCTGACCAAGGGCCGCGCAGGCTGGAATATCGTCACGTCGTATCTGGAGAGCGGCGCGAAGAACCTGGGGCAGAAAACCCTTACCGAACACAATGCGCGCTATGACTATGCCGAGGAGTATCTGGAGGTTTGTTACAAACTCTGGGAAGGCAGTTGGGAGGAGGGCGCGATTCTGCGTGATCGCGAGCGTCGGGTATTCAGTGACCCCGGCAAGATCCACGAGATTCGCCATGTCGGCAAACACTTCCAGGTGCCGGGTATTCACCTGTGCGAGCCGTCGCCGCAACGTACACCGGTTCTCTATCAGGCTGGGGCTTCAAGCCGCGGCAAGCAGTTCGCCGCCGAGCACGCCGAATGCGTTTTTGTGGCCGCACCCTCCAAAGTTCTGCTGAAAAAGACCGTGGCCGATATCCGTCGCCGCACCGCCGAGGCCGGTCGTGACCCCTCCAGTGTGCTGATTTTCAACTTGCAGACGGTGATCCTTGGCGAAACGGACGCCAAGGCCAAGGCCAAATTCGAGGAATACAAAAGCTGGGTCAGTTATGAAGGCGCGATGGCGTTGATTTCCGGCTGGACCGGCATCGACTTCAGCCAGTTCAAGCCTGATGAGCCGCTTCGGCATGTGCACACCAACGCCATTCAGTCGGCAGTCGAGACCTTTTCCACTGCTGACCCGAACACGGTGTGGACGCCGCAGGCGCTGGCCGATTGGGTCGGTATCGGCGGTTTCGGCCCGCTGTTTGTCGGCAGCCCGGAAACCGTGGCCGACCTGCTCCAGGAGTGGGTTGAAGAAACCGACGTGGACGGCTTCAACCTGGCCTACGCGCTGACCCATGAAACGTTCATCGATGCGGTGGACCTGCTGGTGCCGGAACTGCAGAAACGCGGCGTCTACAAGACCGAATATGCCAAAGGCACCCTGCGCGAAAAGCTGTTCGGCGAAGGACCGCGCCTGGAAGCGGGGCACCCGGGCGCTGCCTTTCGCGACCTCGCTGCACTGCATCGCGCTCGCCAAACGGAGAGTGCCTAAACGTTTGACGACTGTCGTTGCCCAGGTGGCGCGGCGCAAATCTGTGACGCGGAGCGTCACGAACGGCATTCCCACGCTGGAGCGTGCGGAACGATAATCCC